>DATCYU010000075.1:0-5746 GCA_036526295.1 Saccharimonadales bacterium (SeqCode)
GGCAATCTTGAACGTTTCAAGGAGCGGTGTACGACGATCAATAGTTTGCAAAAGTCGGTCGTTTGGAATGGTAATGAGTGTATCAACCTGGCGGCCCAACTGCGCAATTGCCCATTCAGCGTTTTGACGACGTTTTTCGCCCTCAAAGCTAAACGGTTTGGTAGCAACGCCAACAACTAAAATGCCGAGTTCACGGGCAATTTCTGCAACAACATGGCCAGCACCGCTGCCTGTACCACCACCGGCACCAATGGTAACAAATACCATGTCTGCACCTTCGAGCGCTTCTTTGATATCTTCACGTGATTCTTCAGCAGCATCCTGACCTTTTGAAGGGTCGGCTCCTGCCCCAAGGCCATTTGTAGTAGTATGGCCCAGGTGGATTTTTACGTCTGCCTTAGAATTATGCAGTGCCTGTGCATCGGTGTTCATGGCAATAAACTGAACACCCGTAAGGCCGGCGTCTTTCATGCGGTTTACCGCAGAACCACCAGCGCCACCAACACCAACAACTTTAATGCTGGCAAATGTTTGTATTTCGCTTGGTTTCACTTCAGGCATGGAATTATGGTCTCCCCCGATTTCTATTCATTCCTAGTATAACATTTTTTGTTCAAAAACAAATTTACGCCTTGAACCTGTCTAAAAACTTTGTCACAAACCCGCCGGCATTCTTTAGTGCTTTACCGCCAGAATGTTTTTGAGGTGCTTGGTGAGCGGGCATACCCTGAGCATCTTGCAGCATAAGCCCTACCGCCGCAGCAAACTGTGGTTCTTCGATATTTTCAGCAACGCCACCATAGCCCGATGATTTACCAACACGAGCCGCGAGGCCAAGGTGTTGTTTAGCAAATTCAGCCATACCTTTCATCTTGGCGCCGCCACCTGTTAGAACAATACCACTCGGCAACTGTCCTGCTCGCCCTGCTTTTTTAAGTTCTTTTGCAACTGCATCAAAAATTTCTTCAAGTCGAGCTTCTACAATTTCATCAACTTCAGTTGATTCAAAATAAAATGTTTCTTTGTCTTGCTTAACCGAGATGCGTTCATCACTTTTACGCGCTACCGCCATTCCGTGCCCCACTTTTACTTGCTCGGCAATTTCCGGGTCGGTCTTAAGCCCTATGGCGAGATCATTAGTAATATTCACACCACCCACTGGAATCACGGCGACATATTGCAGGTCGCCTTCTTCAAACACGGCAACGCTCGTTGTCGCGCCGCCCATATCAACAACCGCAACCCCATTTTCGATTTGCTGTTCGCTTAGTACAGCACGAGCTGCACCCAAAACAGACGGTGTGATTGAACGGGCTTCTACCTTTGCCATTTCAGCTGTTTTTTGCAGGTTAGCAAGGTGCGGAGCGAGAGCCGACACAACATTTGCATCAATTTCTAGGCGGGTGCCTGTCATACCGATGGGGTCTTTGATGTTGTCTTGACCATCAAGCCGATAACTGTGCGGCACTACCTCAAGAATTTCGCGGTTTGCCGGTACTTTTCCTACGGTTGCAACTTCTTCAATACGAGAAAGATCGTCGTGAGTAATTTCATGATCCAATGCACCAACGGCAATCATGCCATCTGCCTTAGTGCTTAAAATATGCGAACCATTAATGCTAATCGTTGCCGTATTCACCTGGTAGCCGCTCATGCGCTCGGCCTCACCAAGTGCATCATCAATGGCTTGAGCCGGTCCTGTCAGATTAGCGACGACACCTTTACGCATACCACTATTTGACGCTTGACCAACCCCTACGATTGTTGGCGTCCCCGTTGTTGCATCAATATGGCCCACAACACAGCGAACCGTTGTCGTACCAATATCAATGCCGACGGCGTATCGAGATGTTTCTTGCATACGTAAAAGTATAACGCTTATGTTCGATTTTGCCTAGCGTCTACACTAGAGCTGCGTTAAAATTTCGGCGCCCGTTTCGGTAATAAGAACGGTGTGTTCAAAATGCGCGCTAAGGCTGCCATCCCGCGTGCGGATCGTCCAACCATCGGCATCGGTCGTGATTTGCTCTTTACCAAGCATTGCCATAGGTTCGATGGCGATCGTATCACCCGGTTGCAGCAATTCACCCGTACCTTTGCGTCCATAGTTAGGGATTTCTGGTGGCATGTGCATTTCCTGGCCCACGCCATGACCCACCAGTTCACGAACAATACCAAGCTTGCCGGCATTAAGTACCGCCTCTACAGCGGCTCCAATATCGCCTGTTCGTACCGACCCTTTTATAGCGTCAATACCCGCATACAAGCTCCGCTCCGTTACCGAAAGTAAATGCTTTTTGGCGCCCGTTGGTTTTTCGTCAACTACCATGGTAAACGCGGCATCTGTTTTCATGCCCTTATAGCCAATTACTAGATCAAAGCTCACAAGGTCACCTTTTTCGAGCACATAGCTACTCGGTATGCCATGAACAATTTCGTCATTCGTACTAATACAAATAACCCCCGGAAAATTCACCTCGCTCGTTTTGTAGGTTGCAACGGCGCCATACCGCTCAATTTGACTCGCTACCCACGCATCAATCTCAAGCTCACTCATGCCGGCGTGAACATATTTTTTTAGATCCTCGTAAATAGTTGCAAGAATCTTGCCACCTTCGCGCATAGCTTCAATTTGAGCAGGTGTTTTTGCAGGCTGAACCATGAACATCTCTCCTATGCGAGGTTATGAGCAACCATCTCTTCCATAATACGGTCATGCACTTGGCCCACCGAACCCGTGCCATCAATGTGTGCAACATTGACACCTTGCTCGGTCAGGTAGGTAAGGATTGGGTAGATTTCTGTTCGGTAAATACGAAGGCGCTCATCAACGGCCTCAGGCGTATCGTCAATACGCCCCCGCACCTCAATACGCTTTAGTAGTTCGCTACGCGGTACCTCAAGTACAATAACGAGCTGAATGGAACGATTGTGCTCAGGATGCGATTCAATAAGCCATTTTGCCTGTGATAGTTTGCGCGGAAAACCGTCTAAAATAACGCGATCAACGTTTTTTGAACGCTTAAGCGCCTCACCCATTAGCTCGCTTACCTTTTCGGGCGAAACGAGTTTACCGGTTTGCATTTCTTTAAGGAGCTCAATGTCATGTGTATCACGAAGCAATTGGCCCGAGCTTAGCCAGCGCCACCCATTGCGCGCAGCTAATAGTTGCCCCTGGACGCTTTTACCTGCGCCTGCGGGACCAAAAAATACAATCATGATGTCTCCTTTTTATATAATTTAGCTCAGGGCTTCTTTAACGAGCCGAGCGATCAACTGACCATCGGCCTTGTTGCCCACATCTTTTTTGACAGCGCCAATCACTTGGCCCATCATTTTCGCATCGGTTGCACCAAGCTCGGCTACTTTTGCGTCAACAACCGTCTTGAGTTCAGCTTCTGAAAGCTGCTCAGGCAAGTAGTGGCCAAGTATTTCGGCCTCACGGCGCTCATCGGCAGCTGAATCTTCACGCATGTTTTGTTCGTAAAGAGCTGCTGATTCATTTCGTTTTTTGATTTCTTTGGCAACAATCTGTTCAATGACAGCGTCATCAAGCCCAGTATCCCGCTTGTTTTGTGCCACTTCTTCGTTAAGAATTGCTGCTTTTAGGCCGCGGAGCGTTTCCCCGACAAAACGATCGCCGCCTAAAAGGGCGGCTTTCAGATCGCTTTCAATGCGCTGCTTAAGCGCCATGGATTAGCGGACCCCCAAGCGGGCTTTAGCTAACTTGTCTGCTTTGCGCTGACGGCGAATAATAGCCTTCTGGCGACGCTCAACCTTGCTTGTATCTTTTGAAAAGCGCATTGAAGCTTTGGCTCGAGCCAAAACACCGCTTTGCAAAACTTTACGGTTGAAACGACGAATAAGGTTTTCGTTCGCTTCGCGTTCATCTTTACGTGTTACTTGTACCATATCGCCTGTTATTGTAACAGAGATGCAACCGTGGCGCAAGTATATATCACGGCAAACAACGCTCCATATGGAGAATACGCCCTTCTACGGAACGCCGTCCTTGCCACTCATTTAATAATGGCTGAAACCAAACGTTTACATATTCACCCGGCTCAACAAAAAAATGCTCCGGTGCATTAAATGCCAAAAACTGCATTGTCTTGTTATTTATATCGCATAGTTCAAGCTTGACATGTTGCGCATCTGTTCCCATGCGCCGTTGATTCATCACAAGCGCTTTTGCAAGTTTCAGTACCGGCTCTGGGTTACCGTTACCAAATGGTTCAAGTAGGCTTAGCTGCGTCAGCAGTTCTTCGTGAAGCCCCGAAAAGTCTGCTAGTGTACTGTCTTCATGTGGTAAAAGAAGCAGTTCTTGATTGAACAAATTTTGTGATCGATAAAACTCGTTCACCCTTTGACGAAACAGCGGAATATTTTGCGTCGGGAGCGTCACACCCGCAGCTAATTTGTGGCCACCGCCCTTTGTAATAATATCGTCGGCCGCCCTGATTGCGTCGGCCGCACTAAAGTCGCCAAAACTACGTGCCGAACCTTTACTTTCTTCACCCATCTCTTGTAGTACATATGTCGGTTTTTTGAACTTCTCAAGCAGTTTTGCCGCCACGATACCTATAATGCCATGGTTCCAATCTGGGTGGCTCACTACAAGCACGGGGTCGTTCGCATAACGCTCTGCCTGTAGTAGCGCCGATTTATAAATCTTGTCCTGGTCACTCCTTCGCGCAGTGTTGAGTGTATCGAGCTGCTGTGCTTTCTGGAAAGCTATTTCCGCATCGCCAGCTCGTAGCATATCAAGCGCATGCTGAGCCGTCTCAAGTCTGCCCGCGGCATTCATTCGTGGACCAAGTCCAAACCCAAGGTGCCGCGCGTTAACTTTTTCTGGTTCGACCGCCGCAACTGCCATCAGCGCGCGTAGCCCCTGTCGCCTTGTTTTTGCAAGCACTTTTAGGCCCCAAAAGACATGCGTTCGATTTTCATCTACCAAGGTTACCACATCACACACCGTGCCAAGTGCTACTAAATCAAGCAGCCATTTTTCCTGCCCCTTGGGTAGTCCATCTAACTCAGTTTGTAAGGCCTGAACCAGCTTAAATGCCACACCAACTCCTGGCAAATCAAGAAACGGGTAAATTTTGCCCTGTTTGTTAGAACCAGCCTTCAAAATGTAATGCTCGTATTCGTCCGGGTACTCCATTAATAGCCGCTTGGGATTAATCACCGCTGCTGCCGGCGGCTGCACGGGGGCTACATTATGGTGGTCGGTTACAATCACCTCCATACCCAGTTCACCGGCACGAATAATTTCTTTTTCACTTAGACTACCGCAGTCAACGGTTACAATGAGCTTTGCGCCCAAAGCCGCTATTTGCTCAACTGCCCCAATGGTCAACCCATATCCTTCAACGAATCTATTGGGAATAAATGCCTCGACCGCTACAAAACCAAAACTCTCAAACGCATCAAGGAGAACGGTCGTAGCCGTAAGCCCATCTATATCATAATCGCCATATATAACGATTTTCTCGCCCAATCGTTTTGCCGCTACTAGCCGATCCACCGCGGCTCGCATATCGGGTAACAAAAAAGGATCATGGTAATCTTCGTAGGTAGGCGACAAAAAGCGCTGGCGCACCTCACCAGAAATACCGCGCGCCTCTAGAATATCTTCAAATAATGACATTACAAATCAGCAGACGGCCGTTTAGGGCGTGCCGCTTGCTGTTGTGACTTAATCACAATACTCTGGAGTTCCTTGAAAATAGGAAACTGCTTA
>DATCYU010000076.1:0-3978 GCA_036526295.1 Saccharimonadales bacterium (SeqCode)
TACCTTATTCAGAAACGCAGCCAAAACGGTGCTTTTACAACTATTGATCAAGTAGGTGCCGATTCGCTCAGTTATATTGATACGTCCGGCAAGGCAGGCGATGCCTACAAAATCATTGCCGAAGACAACCAAGACCCCGCAACCGATTCAGCACCGAGTGACCTAGCTGTTGCAACCGCCGAGGAGCCGGGTAGTTCGGTAGTTGTTGTGCCGCCTGATAATTCCCCAGCTTCGGGCAACGTCGACAGCACGCCAACTCCTCCCACAGGAGCCTCAGACCAGCCCCTTACAAGCGACACTATCGCACCCCTACAAACTAGTACCGCCCAACATGTAGCAGCCTTGGATTCGGCCGTTTCAAAAAACGACACAACCAAATCACAAAGCGCACTTACGAGTTTACAAGGCGCCCAACAGCAAATACTATCGTCGTTCCCGCACCTGACGACCCCACAAAAACAAGCCTTCGCCAAAAGCTGTCAACAGCAACTGCCCATTCTTGAACCGGCCGTTACGTTACTGCCCGAAAACAATCAAGTAGACGGTCTGCTTGTGCTAGCAGGGTGTGACGCAATCCAGGGATTGACACCATGAATAAACAGCTGAAACGCATCCGCACCTTTCTTGGGGTAATTTGGCACGATATTTTAGCACGAAAACCACGCGGTATTGCTATTGCTGTTTGTGCCGTTTTAGCGGTAGTACAAATTTCTATTATTACCTTAAACGCAGTAAACTCACGTGGTCCCGTTGTTGGCCTGCGGCTTGACGGCCAAGTTATTAACCCTTTTGGCGGCGACTACCAGCGATATATTCACCAAGTTACCGCTAAAAAGGGTGATACGGCGGTTACCATAAAGGCATCTAACTACACAACAACAATCACCCCGCGCCAGCTAGGAGCGGGCGTAGATGAAACGCAGCTACACCAAACACTACTACGCCAAGGAAGAACGGGAAATATTCTTCAACAGCTTTTTGAACAAGATGCCGCTGCGCTCGGATTTATAAACATTAGCTCGCACCTGCAACCGCCCGACAAACGGTTAACAACCGCCTTTATTGCGCTTCTCGACAGTAAAATAGACACCCGCCCAGGAAACGCGTATTTTGAATTTATTAACCAAAAGGTAAGCGTGCATGATGACACCGATGGCATTGCTTTAAATAGCAACCAAGCGATTGAAAGTATCTCTAAAATACTGGCCGATGACCACCCAGCTACGACTCTATCCCTTCCTATTGCAAAGTCACAGGCAACCGTGACGACTCCAATGCTCGCGTCAGTTTTGCCCCAAGTACAGGCTATCGCCCAGCAACCGCTCACTATTACCGCCGGCAGCGGCTCAACTACGCTATCGCAACAGCAACTGGTTGGGCTCGTAGTGCCAAAAGTTACTCAAAACCCTAAAGACCCCAAAAAGCCCACGGTTCAAATATCGTTTGATACCGCAAAACTTAATGCAATAGTCGACGGCGTTGTCGCACCGGCCGTTGTGGCACCCCAACCAACAATCGTCAATCGCGGTAAGGTTGTTCGCCCCGGTACCAGTGGCCTGCAACCGCAAGACGACCACCCCATAACCTCAGTTATGTCGGCGCTCTTACAACGTCAAACAGGCAGCGCAGCTCCTACTACCGTGCAAGTACCTATGGTTAAAGTTGACCCACCAACCGTGCCTGCAGCCGCCGTTCCAACCCCCGCACCACAACCTTCAACGGGCACCCGCGGCACAGGTACTGTGTACCTTACATTTGACGATGGGCCAGGGCAATATACCGAACAGGTACTTGATATCCTAAAAAAATATAACGTTCATGCAACGTTTTACCTCATTGGACGCAATGTTCAAAGCTATCCACAGTCGGTAGCGCGCATCGTAAAAGAAGGCCATACCGTAGGTAATCATTCCTTTACTCACCGTGACCTTTCGACACTTTCAGCCGCCGAGGTATTAACAGAACTCACCTCAACACAACAGGCAATTAAACAAGCAAGTGGTGTTGCGCCCGTACACTTTAGACCACCCTATGGCGCGCAAAACCAAACAGTAAAAAACCAAGCAGCCAGTCTAGGTTTGTCTGACGATATGTGGTCGGTTGACCCACGCGATTGGTCACAACCGGGCAGCAGCGCAATAACGCAACGAGTTCTGAGTCAAACGGGTGCCGGTTCTGTTGTCCTCTTACATGTGTTACACCAACAAACAGTTGATTCACTCCCAGCAATTATTGAAGGTATCCGCGCAAAAGGCTACACCTTGCAATAAGCGTAAGCATTGCTGATTTACCTATATTCATAGTATTCTAAAACTCATGAACAATAGCCCTCGGCGTCGTTTTTGGGTAACCATTGCCAATACTTTTGGCGCGTTTGGCTATTTTTTTGGTTTTTTGGAGTGGTTTTGGGTAATTATGCTTTATTTTAGCGTTATTCAATCGCTTGCACTTTTTGTTGCACCAACAACTCAACAACAAGTTCAGCAAGCACCTAGCTTGTCGTTTGTACTACCAGGCCCAGTGGAAACAGCCGTTATCGCAATAACAACTGTTCTTATGGTTGCCCTGAGCATTTATGTTCTTATTAAAATCCCGTCAAGCATTGTAAAAACCGGCCGTAAAATGGTTCAAAATACTTCACAGCAGGCGGCGCCTTTAGTTATACGCACTCAGCACAAAAAAGACACCAAAAAAACGCGCCTTCGCATAACCGCCAAACTGATTGTTGTGGGTAAGCTACTTATTGTGGCGCTACCTATTATTGCCACACTCCTTTCATGCCTTCTTGATAAACAATCGATCGATTACACCATTGCCGTAACAATTAGTTGCGGACTTGCAACGTTTAGCATGGTATCATTCGTACTGCAATATACCCTTGCTAAACTATTTCGCGTGCCACTACAAAAGGTTTGGTAAACTAGCGTAAAAAAGGAGGAATATGTCGGTTATTGACGACTATCTAGGCACATTACAAGACCCAGAAAAGCGCATCATAGAACATATGTATGAAATAGCTCGTCGAGTTGCTCCAAGCGCCGTCGAAGAGCTTTGTTATGCCATGCCATCGTTTACCTACAAAAATAAAGGGCTCGTGTCTGTTATAGCCAACAAAAATTTTATAAGCGTGTACCCATTTTGCGGCCTTGAGCGGCTTGATCTTGATTTTTCAGCATTCGAACATACAAGTGGCAGCCTCCATTTTGGTGCCGATAAGCCTATTTCAGATGACCTTTTTCGGCAAATAGTTACAGCGCGTATGCGGCAAATTGATGCAGCGTAGCTTTATTACTGCACCGACCAGCCGCCATCAGACGGCAAGAGTGCTCCGTTTATATTTACCGAGTCGTCACTCAGTAAAAAGGTAATTGGTGCCGCAAGTACATCGGCCTCAACGGCATCTGGCATAACGGCAAGTAGGGTATTTACCCGTTCACCGCCAAGCTTGGATTCAAATTTTGCCTCAATATTGGTTAACACCGCACCCGGTGCAATAACATTGGTGCGAATGCCGCTCGGGCCGTACATAAATGCCATGCTTTTACTTAACCCCACTACCGCGTGCTTTGAGGTTGTGTAAGCCGTGCCTGCGGCCGATGCCTTTATTGATGCCTCAGAGCCAACATTTACAATCGAACCTTTACGCGCTTTGAGCATAAGAGGCAAGACAGCTCGCGATAATTTCATCATACCCAAAACATTAACCCCCATAACTCGGTTCCATACTTCATCAGTCATTTCGTGAAGTGGAGTCATGTTATCCATAATGCCCGCAACGTTAGCGAGGCAGTCTACAGTATCGCCAGCCGCTTCAACAATTTTTTTAATATCAGCATCGTTTGTAATATCACCAGTTATAGTCGTAATGTCTGTATTAGGCAGGGAACTTGTAAGATCGTGCAGCCGCTCCTGGGAGATATCTACTGCAATAACCTTGCCGCCTTCGCGCGCTACGCGCGAGGCAGTTGCGCGGCCAAT
>DATCYU010000077.1:0-5313 GCA_036526295.1 Saccharimonadales bacterium (SeqCode)
CTCTAAAACTTACTTCACGGTTTTTAATATCGCGTAAAATACCTTCGTCGAGCATTTGTAGCAAGGTTGTAAGAACATTCGGGTGAGCTTTTTCAATTTCATCAAGGAGTACAACACTAAATGGCTGCTTCATAGCTTGGGCCGTTAAACTCGTTGAGTCGTCGGCACCGTCGGCAATAAGCCGCGCCACATCTTCGCTACGAACAAATTCGTTAAGATCAAGTCGAATGAGGCGGTTTTCACCCCCAAAATATACGTCAGCCAGCGCTTTTGCAAGTTCTGTTTTTCCAACACCCGTTGGACCCAAAAACAAGAACGTACCAATCGGCCGGTTTTCATTTCGTACGCCAGCTCGAGCACGCCGCAAGGCATCGCTTACTACATTCACTGCACGTACCTGGTTAATCATTCGCTCGTGAATAAGCGATTCAAGGTTAAGGAGTTTTTTGCGTTCTTCTTCGCCGTCGGCAACACCCACCTTTACATCTACCGTTTGTTCGATTGCCTTTTGCACCGAGTTCATGGTTACCAAACCATTTTCAGCATAACCTGCCGCTGTTTCCATGAGTCGTATTGCTCGGCCGGGCATCGACAAATCGTGCACGTAGCGTTTACTGAGTCGATACGCCTCCTTTAACGCCTGAAACGTGTAGGTGACTTTACGCTGGTATTCTATGGCAATAAGCTGGTCTTGCATGGCGGCCAGCGTTTCAGGCTCGGTGGCTTCACCAATATTTATTCGGTTCAGTGCATTCACCAGAGCTGTATTGCGTTGACCAATCTTCAACAGACGCTGCTCGTCCATTGTTAAAATAACGCGGAGCCTTCCGGCTTCAAGAATTGGAAGCAGCACATTGGTTAAATCAACCGAACCAATACCTTCTTCAAAGAATAACTGCGCGTTATCAAGACATATAATAATGTTTTTTGCGCTATATGCTTCACTCAACACTTGCATCACAAGATTTTCAAGTTCACCCCGCCCCGGGGCGGCAGCAATAAGCGCTGCCGAATCCAGAATAAACACCTGACGAAACCTTAGCGATTCTGGCAACTTGACCGACGAATCTAAAATTCGCTCGGCAAATGCATGTACAACCGTTGTTTTACCAACACCTTCGCCACCCACAAGCGCCACGTTTTGCCGCCCGGCCGTGCCAAATGTTTCGATCATTTGTTCGAGCGCCTGGGTGTGCGCCTCTAGGTCTGACGTGATCATTCCACCATGCGACATTTGCTCGCTAATGTTTTGGCCAAAGCGCGTTAGTAGTGGAATATAACCAAATGACCAATCCCGAGCAATGCCGCCCGTGCGTCGCGAACGAGCATGTTCCCTAATAAGCTCACGAATGTGCTGCTGCCAGCGCACACCATTCAGTAGATCATCGGCATCGAGCTTCATGTGGGCAATGAGGTTTTCGTAATCAGGAAAAGTTCGTACTAAAGCGGCCGTTAGAACACTGCCTGTAATATGGTCGGCGCCTACGGCCTCTTTAACCACTAATGCCTCTTTCCATATCGCCTCGGTTTGCTTGGGATCGTCGGTTGCAATGTTTTGTAAAAAACCAGCAGTTATACCAAAGCGGACGGCAAAAAACTGACCACTCGAAACCTTACCCACGGCAGTTGCTAGCATCTTTGGTGTTGGGTTTTTGGGTAGTTGACCTAAAATATCAGCCGAAAGAATGTCGTCGACTGTACGTGGTTTTTTTGCCGCGGCTAAATGATGAAGATCGTGATCGTACCATTTACGGTACATCACTGGTATGACGGCGACACCCGCAAAGAACCATCCCAACGGCTGCATAAGAGCCAAAAGCCCTACACCCGCAACAAATAGTAACACGGCTATAACCGGCAAAAGCCGCGCCCACGCACCACGAAGCATTGCACCAATCCGTGCTTTTTGTGAACGCATGCTTTCATGGCGAAATTCTAACGAGTCCATGGTATCCACCCCATCATAAACAGCACCATGCCGACCACGGGTAAAAACGGCATAATACCCCATAGTACCAGCCATACAGCGCCGAGCACTCCATACAAAAAAATGGCCACGCCCCCAACGATAATCATGGTTATGCGTATCATGCCACCAATAGCACGCGAAATAAGCCGATCAAAAAACGCCCGCATTTGCACACCTAGCGGCCCCCGTACTTTACCTGCAGATATTTGGCGAAACGGCGAAAAAAGCGTCTTAAATAAGAGGTCAATCGAAAAGTAATCAAGCGCAGAAAGCATTTTTTCACGCAGGCCTACCGCTTGCAGCGCCCACCCCCGGCTATACCACCATCCCAAGAGTCCGACAATAAACATGCCTTTATTGTAACGCAACCGTGCTGGTTACGCTATAATAGTCCTATGCCAAAACCCTATGTAACCCTACTTGGAAAGGCAGTTCGCAGATTAGCCCAACTACGCGGCGGCGGCTCAGCGCTTCCTGGCCTTTTTGTCGAAAAGATTGATCCACAATTTATTTCTCGTACCCTTGCCCAGCTACCCCGAGGCGTGGTGGTTGTAAGTGGAACCAATGGTAAAACCACCACCACAAAAATGGTTGTTGAGCTACTTGAAAGCCAAGGGCTGCGTGTTTTTACCAACCGCACCGGCAGTAACTTTACGCGTGGTGTTGCCGCTGCACTTTTGGGCGAGGTAGATAACCACGGTAACCTTGATGCCGATATTGCCGTCCTGGAGCTCGACGAGGCCCATGCGGTTCATTTTGTGCGTACCGTGCAACCCCGCTATAGTCTCCTTTTAAACGTTATGCGCGACCAGCTTGATCGGTTTGGTGAAATTGACACTACCGCCAAACTTCTTGCTCGCATTGCCCAAGCAACAACCGACACTGTGGTATTAAACCGCGAAGACCCTCGCGTAGCGGCTATCGCAAAACTACTTCACGATCAAAAAACCGTTTATTTTGCGCTTGCACCCGAACTAACTAAGCTCTTTCCCACCGACGATGAACTCCGCGGCAAAACAGCAACCAAAAAAGCCACACCGCCGGCCGACGTAACCCTTGTAGGCGTCAAAGACCAACAAGCGCAATTTTCACTTGGCAAGCAGCGTGTTACGGTTTCACTTGAGCTAACTGGTATTTATAATATCTACAACGCTGCAGCCGCACTGGCTCTTGTTCGCGCTATTACAAAAGAACAATACGACGAATCAAAGCTTCTTGACGCACTCTCGCGTGTGACGCCCGCTTTTGGACGCGGCGAAATGCTTACTATTGGCGGCCAGCCACTCGAGCTCATACTCGTAAAAAACCCGAGTGGTTTTAGGTTGGGCCTTTCGTCGTTCAACCCGGCCGGTGTCGCTACTATGATTGCTATTAACGACAACTATGCCGACGGCCGTGATATGTCGTGGTTATGGGATGTTGAGTTTGATAGCCTTCAAAACGAGGGTGTTACTGAGGTCAGCGGTATTCGCGCTTACGACATGGCACTACGCCTACAATACGATGAAGTAACTATTTCACACGTCGAACCCGACATACCACTCGCTTTGCAGCAATTCTTAACAGCCTCAGTCTCGCGACCAAAACGCATTTTTTGTACCTATACCGCTATGCTCGCTATTCGGCGCGAGTTAAGCAAAATCACCACAGTAGAGGTAGTCTCATGAACAAAAAATCACTCACCATTTTGCAACTTTACCCGCACGATATGAATATTTACGGCGACTGGGGTAATACTCTTACCGTTAAACGTCGGGTTGAATGGCATGGATATACGGCCGAGCTGCTTGCATACAATCCTGGCGATACCTTTCCCGAAAATGTCGATATTATTGTGGGCGGCGGTGGCCAAGATTCGGGACAAGACAACATTCAGGACGACCTGCTTTCAATTGGCGACAAACTGAAAAAACTCGCTGATAGCGACACTCCTATGCTAATGATTTGCGGACTCTATCAACTTTTTGGCAAGTTTTTTAAAACACAAGATGGTCACATTATTGATGGCATTGGTCTGCTCGACCTTGAAACTCACGCTGGCCCCGAGCGCCTGATTGGCAATATCGTCACGAACAGCCAAGAATTTGGCGAAATCATTGGCTATGAAAACCACAGCGGTCAAACGTTTTTGGGTAGTCATGTTCAGCCTCTTGGCATGGTCGTAAAAGGTGCTGGCAATAACGGCCAAGACGGCACCGAAGGCGCCAGGTATCGAAACGTTATCGGCACGTATCTTCATGGCTCGCTTTTGCCTAAAAATCCCGCCATTGCCGACTTTTTAATCGAAAAAGCTGCCATAAAAAAATATGGCGAATTTACGCCAACTGTTATTGAGGATCGCTTTGCCCAACTTGCCCGCGAAGTTGCCGCTAAGCGTCCGCGTTAAGTATTTTCGCTAAAAATCAATAAACATGGTCGGGGTGACTGGATTTGAACCAGCGACCTCACCGTCCCGAACGGTGCGCGCTACCAAGCTGCGCTACACCCCGCCATTTATCTTGTATTATACACCTTGAAGTGTTTTTATGTCAGCGATCACCTGCTCGCCATGACCAAGCGGCGTCACGCGGCCGTATTCTTTTACAACCATGCCTTGAGGGTTAATAATAAACGTTTTACGAAGCACGCCCTCAACGCCAAACATCTTTTTACCCCATGCGCCGTAAGCATCCATTACGGTATGGTTTGGGTCGCTTAAAAGTGTAAAGTTTAATGAATGCTTTGCCTTAAATTTTTCGTGACTACTAGCATCGTCCCGGCTTACACCTACAACCTCTGCACCTAGAGCAGTAATGTCATCACGTGCGTCACGCATACCACACGCTTCGGTTGTACAACCTGGCGTTTCGTCTTTAGGGTAAAAATACAGCACAAGCCATTTGCCTTTAAAATCTTGCAGACTGCGTAATTTGCCTTTGCTATCCATTAATGAAAAATCTGGTGCTTTATATGGGCTGTTTTTTGTCATATTTACTCCGCGCTGTAGCTATCTACACTTAATTCATTAAAGCGATTGTGCGAAACTTGTACAAGTTTTGGCGGCATTGTCAAAAGCGGCTTGCCATTGTAAACGTAGTGAAGCCGCGTGCTATTGGCTAATTGGGTTTCTGGGTGCGCAATGC
Organism: Saccharimonadales bacterium (SeqCode); assembly: GCA_036526295.1. Classification (GTDB taxonomy): domain Bacteria; phylum Patescibacteriota; class Saccharimonadia; order Saccharimonadales; family Saccharimonadaceae; genus CAMLKC01. The sequence continues at coordinate 5,092 of DATCYU010000077.1, forward strand.
GCAAAGGACTATTTGAAAGCGCCGTATAACCGCCTTTTAATGTGTCCCATTCGCTATAAAAACGTATCTCACACTGAGGCAAATAGTACGAAAGCTCAATTGCTGTGTATGGGTCAGCCGCTACAATGGTATCGTTTTGGCCACAAGCGTGAATACTCGCTGCGGCCGCCTTAACGGCCGGTTGCTGCAAGCGCTGATAGTTATAATTACCCATTTTTGCCA
>DATCYU010000078.1:0-3498 GCA_036526295.1 Saccharimonadales bacterium (SeqCode)
ATGCCCTTTTCCTTAAGACGCTTCAAAGCGTAATCAGTGGCCAAAACAGCCGTTTGGTTGCCGCTAAAATAAATTGGTTCGTCGTTTTGGCGCACCATTACTCCAATACGGTCAGCATCTGGATCATTCGTAATCGCTATGTCGGCCTTTTCGGCTAGCATTTGCGCGACGGTACGTTCGTTAGCAGGCTTATCCTCGGGGTTTGGCTTGCCGTTTTCAATCGTTGGAAAATTACCATCAGGTACCATTTGGTCTTCAACTGGTAGTACGTCTTTAAATCCCGCGGCTCGCAAAACCGGTAACGTATTGGTTTGACCAGCCCCATGAAGAGGCGAGTAGATAATCTTTACATCGCGCTCCGTGCCCTCAGCTTCATTAACAACCGCCTCTATATAAGCTTCGTCGACCTTTTCGCCAATAATAACGATTTTGCCTTCTTGGACAGCCTGATCAAAGTCTACCGCATGAATTTCATTAATTTCGTCCGCTACATCGAGCACGCCTTTGTCGTGAGGTGCTACTAGTTGCGCTCCGTCAGACCAATACGCCTTAAAACCGTTATCGAGCGGAGGATTATGACTTGCACTAATAACGATCCCCACAGCCGCTCCAAGGTGGCGCACTGCAAAACTAAGTTCTGGCGTTGAACGGAAATTATCAAATAAGTAGGTTTTAAAACCATTTGCCGCACAAACCTGAGCACTGTAGCGGCTCAGTTCTGGCGAGCTAAGGCGCGTATCACACGCAATCACGATTCCTTTTTCGGCCGCGTGCTCGTCAAACGAACGAGCGTACAAACAGAGCGCCTGCGCCGACTCACCAATCGTTACTCGGTTAATACGGTTTGAGCCGACACCCGTTGTACCGCGGCGACCAGCGGTGCCAAATTCAATCACCTTAAAAAATGCGTCTTCGAGATCTTTCCACCTTTCGGCTTCAATCATCTCAACCAACTCGTCGCGATATTCGGCATATTTAGGTTCGTTCAGCCATTGCTCGACGTTTTTTAAGGCCTCACTCGAGAGGTTTTTCGAAAGTACTTCACTAAAAGGCATCTGCCCTCCTTGTTAGGTTCGAGCCCTCATTATACCAGATTTTTAGCCTAAATGCTAACGAACCAGCACGAAGCTGTTCTTGCCTTTTTTAACAAGTGCGAGCTCATTCAGTGGCTTATCTTCGCCAACTTTTTCGCCATTCACCGAAATCGCACCACCCTGCATAAGCCGGCGCGCCTCACCGTTACTGCCCGCAACGCCACTTTCAACAAGTACCTCTACAATCGATTTACCTTTTTGAATCGTAGGAATTTCGCCGGCAAGCATATCAAGATCAGTCGCGTCGAGCTCATTGATTGTCTTGGAACCAAAGAGCACATCCGTTACGTGCATCGCAGCCTGCGCACGCTCCTTACCATGAACCAGGGTAGTGATTTCTTTTGCCAGTACTTTCTGCGCTTCACGCGCGCTTGGGTTTTGCTTATGGCGTTCGCCCAGCGCTTCAAGTTCTTCTTTTGAAAGTAGTGTATAAATTTTGGCGTAATCAATAACACCTTCATCGTCAACATTCAGCCAGAATTGGTAAAACTTATATACGCTCGTTTTTGTGGGATCAAGCCACACAGCACCGTCTTCAGACTTACCAAATTTAACACCGGTTGTTTTGTTAATAACCAGTGGTGTTGAGTACACATGTGCTTCACCACCTTCAATACGGCGAATAAGATCAACGCCCGCGATTGAATTGCCCCACTGATCGGCACCGCATACCTGAAGCGTCACGCCATGCTCGCGGTACAAGTGCAAAAAGTCGTAGCCCTGAATCAGCGAGTAGCTAAACTCAGCGTAACTAATACCGCTGCCATCCTCGCCTAGGCGTGCCTGCACAAAATCGCGCCCTAGCATTTGGCTCAGTGGTACATGCTTACCAACTTCACGCAAAAAATCTAGGTAGTTGATGTCTTTAAACCAATCGTAATTATCAACAATGGTAAAATCTTGGCCCGCAAACGCTGTTTTGTATTGCGCGGCGATGCCCGCTTTGTTTTTGGCGATTTCGTCGAGCGTCTTAAGACTGCGCTCGTCTTTTTTGCCGTCCGGGTCGCCAATCATACCGGTAGCACCACCAACTAATAGGTAGGCTTTATGACCATGGTCAATGAAGTGCCGCACCATCATAGCGGCCGCAAAGTTGCCCACTGTCATGCTATCGGCGCTTGGGTCAACGCCCCAATAGAAAGAGATAGGCGCCTGATCAAGTTGACTCAAATCGTCGTACGTGGTTTGGTTTATGAAACCGCGCCACTGCAGTTCTTCGGAAAGTTTCATCCTATCTCCTTAATCTGTTTTACGCTAGTCAGTATAGCAGAAAATGGCCCTTGGCAGCCAAAAATAAGTGCTATAATGAATAGTAATACTGCTTATGGGAACAATATAACGTGACGAATAAACCATCCAAATCACGAAGTGTGAGTTTGTATTCCAACCTTGCTCACAAGAGGAGGACGAAGAAAGATGCTGAGGCTCGCAAAAAAGCCGAGTATCTCGCGAGTCTTCCGAAGCATCCGGTAAAACGAATTCTTTATCGGCTGCACCCAAAACGTTTTTGGGGTTATTGGTTTAGCAAAAAGGGTTTATTTATGGCGCTCAAGATTTTGGGCGTGGCAATTCTTTTGGGTATTCTTGGTATTGGCGCATTATTCGCTTACTTCCGTAAAGATCTCGACACCATTCGCCCGGGTGAGCTCGCTAAACGCGTTCAAACGACTGTCACTAAGTATTACGACCGCAATGGTACATTGCTATGGGAAGACAAAGGCGATGGCAACTATAAGCTAGTTGTAAAAGCCGACGAAATTAGCGACGTCATGAAAAAAGCCACCATCGCTATTGAAGACAAAGACTTTTATAACCACGGTGGTATTAGCCTAAGCGGTACACTGCGCGCTGTTATGAACAACGTTACCGGTGGTAGCACACAAGGTGGTTCAACACTTACTCAGCAACTCGTTAAACAGGTCTTTTTTGCTGACCAAGCCGGCGACCGTGGCATTAGCGGTATTCCACGAAAAATCAAAGAGGCTATTTTAGCCATTGAAGTTGAGCGAATGTACAGTAAAGATGACATCCTTAACCTGTACCTTAACGAATCGCCGTATGGTGGTCGTCGCAACGGCGTTGAATCGGCCGCACAAACTTACTTTGGCAAACATGCTAAAGATCTTACATTACCCGAGGCATCTCTTTTAGCGGCAATACCAAACAATCCTTCTGTGTACGACCCTTACAATGTTGCCGGGCACGATGCACTTATTGAACGCCAGCATAAAGTTCTTGATGAAATGGTGTCGTTAGGGTATACATCGAAAGCAAATGCCGACGCCGCCAAAAAGTTTCCTATTCTTGACAGCGTTAAGCCTCTTTCAGACCAATATAAAGATATTAAAGCGCCTCACTTTGTACAGCTCGTTCGTTCTCAGCTAGAGCAAGAACTTGGCAAGGC
>DATCYU010000079.1:0-2270 GCA_036526295.1 Saccharimonadales bacterium (SeqCode)
CGTTTTTTGCTGCTGTGACCACTGGGTAACCCGATTGAGAGATCCAGGTATTCATAAGGCTGGTGATGTCTTTGCCGCTGGCGGCACTAAGGGCATTCCATAAATCATTGCCTTCGGTATTTCCGAACTTATGCGCGGCAAAATATGCTTTAAGCCCGGCCTGAAAAGCTTCTTGCCCAACGTATTGTTGGCACATACGAAGGAGCCGAGCGCCCTTGGCATACACAATCGCACCATCAAACAGCGTGCTGATTTGGTCGGGGTGGTTGACATCTACTTGAACAGGCTGAACGCCCTCAAGGCTATCGCGCCGTAAAGCTGCTATGCTCTCAGACGTTGCAAAGTCGAGCCAAATGTCCCATTCCGGGTGAAGTGCATCGATCGCGAGGTATTCCATAAGTGTTGCAAAGCTCTCATTGAGCCATAAATTATTCCACCACTTCATGGTTACGAGGTTTCCAAACCATTGGTGGCTTAATTCATGGGCAATAACCGTGGCAATGTAATGCCTGCCGCTTACACTGACGGTTTCGGGGTTTGCCAAAAGGGCAATTTCGCGGTAAGTAATAAGTCCCCAGTTTTCCATGGCACCTGCACTAAAGTCGGGGAGCGCAACGTGGTCAGACTTTGGCAATGGGTAGGGAGTGTCAAAATAAGTCTCAAAAAAATCAATCGTTCGGGTTGCAATATCAAGCGCAAAGTCGAGGCTCGCTGCCGGTTGCGCGGGTGTGGCCCATACGTTTACTTCGATTCCGCGTTTTGTAACGGCGGTTTTTTTATGAAGCTCACCAACTACCCATGCAACTAAGTATGTGCTCATGCGCGGCGAAGTTTCAAACGTCGTCACAAGCTGTTCGTTTTCGACTCGCTGCTGTTTTACGGGCATATTACCTAAAACAGTAACGTCTTGTTCGGTGGTGAGCGTAACGGTAAATGTTGCTTTGGCTTCTGGTTCGTCAATACAGGGGAAAACTTCACGCGCATGGTGACTTTCAAACTGTGTCGCAAGCAGTTCTTTTTTAACACCATCATGAGTGAAGTAGCATGGGTAAAGCCCGTGCATGGCATCGGTTATGTTGCCATTAAAGCCAATGACAATAATGTGACGACCTTTGGTGAGGTCGCTATGTTGAATAACGAGTTCGTCATTCTTTTGCGCCGTAAACGTAGCAGCTTTGCCGTCAATGGTAACCGATTCAATTGCAAGATCTTTAGCGTGAACACTTATGGTGTCCTTACCGCCCACGCTGTTGCCATTAAGTGTTACGATACCGCTAAATGTACGCTTGGTGCGGTTGAGCGTCAGGCTAATGTCGTAGTGTTCTGGTACGAATTGTTCGATGAGGCGGGATACGGTGTGCATACTATCTATTGTAGCAGAGGTATAATGTCTCTATGAAACGTGCACTGCAAATTCGTCGTACTATTGCTGTCGTGGTGATAGTTATGCTCGTTTTGGTACTCCTTTTTATAAATGCCGATATGTGGCAGCCTGCGCGGCCAGCTTCGCAGAGTTCGGCCTCAAATGAAGTAGTTGATGCCCTTAATACACTTGAAGTAAAAGGTCGAGCGCCAAAAACCGGCTATACGCGTGAGCAGTTTGGCAAGGGGTGGCTTGAGACGGGCGGGTGTGATACGCGCAATAAAATTTTGTACCGCGATTTAGTAGACGCGAAAGTTAATGATACTTGTAAGGTAGTAAGTGGTACGCTCCACGATCCCTACACAGGAAAAGATATTATATTCACGCGTGGGGCCTCTACAAGCGATGCTATTCAAATTGATCACGTTGTGGCGCTTGGCGATGCCTGGCAAAAAGGCGCACAGCAGCTTACTGCCGCCGAACGAGAACAGCTAGCGAATGACCCGCTGGAGCTGCTTGCGGTTGACGGCAAAGCGAATCAACAGAAATCTGACAGTGACGCCGCATCGTGGCTGCCGCCTAACAAACCGTTTCGCTGCCAATACGTTGCGCGGCAAGTTGCCGTTAAAAAGAAATACAAGCTGTGGGTAACGCAAGCCGAAAAAGATGCCATTATAAATGTTATTTCAAGCTGCCCTGCACAAACGCTACCGCGCCCAACGGTGTAGTTTTGCATATAGAGGGAGGCTGGCATACAATGTAGTCAAAGCTGTAACAAAGCGAGGCTACCATGCAACAAAAACCAGTACGCGAATTACTAAACCTTCAAGGAAAGGCAGCCATTGTAACGGGTGGCGCGCGTGGAGTAGGCTACGGGGTCGCCTATAGGCTTGCAGAAGCTGGTGCG
>DATCYU010000080.1:0-2586 GCA_036526295.1 Saccharimonadales bacterium (SeqCode)
GGTCAGCATAGCTGTCTTGCGTACCACAAAGTGTATAGCCACCGCCGCCACAAGGGCTATTACCACTATAATTTCGGAACTGGAACGAACCAACCGTACCATAGTTATACCGACCACCCCCAGTCAGCCGCTGCAATGCAGCACGCTGCTGAGCGGCAATGGCAGCCATTTGGGCCTGCCCAGCGGCAACTTTTTGTTGAAAGGCGGCTTCATTGCCCTGTGTGTCATTGAGCAATTGCTGTTGCTCGGCTTGCTTTGCGGCCAGGGTTGCACGTTGCGCCTTTTGATCGTTTAATACCTTTTCAACTGACTTTTGGTCAGCCTCAAGCTGCGCTTTTAGCGTTTGAATTGACTGAATTGTAGAATTTAGCTTGTCTTTTACTGAACTTTGATATGTATTTTTGTCGAGGTATTCACTGACATTCTTACTACTTGCAAGCATTTCAAGTGGCGAAATATCGCTGTCAACATATAAATCAGCTAAGGTTGAGCCGAGTGCTTTTTGATTATTCTGGAGTTTCACTTTGTTGGCGGCGATGTCATTCGTAAGCTTGTCATATTGTGCCTGCGAAAGGTCAAGTTGAGCCTGAATGGCGTTTTTTTCTGCGGTCAAGGCATCAACCGCGGCCTGTAGGCTATTGGCCTGCTGATGAAGCTGGTTTGCCTGCGCTTGGTACTGGTTTACCTGTGCGCGAATGGCGTTAATTTGATCATCATATTGATCGGCATACACAGCTTGGCCATTAAACTGGAGTGGAGCTGCGATAGCCACCAAGACAGCACAGACCCCTACTATGGCTCTGTTTGTTTTTGTACGGAGTATTGGTATGACGCGTTTTCTGATCACTAGTATCTACGTTACCATAAGCACTATAGCCACGCAAATCCTAACCCCTGTACACGTTGTTTATTTTAGTACGACACAATCTTCGCCTAGTTGCTTTACGAGCGAACTGATAAGCCCATCGCTTCCGTCAACCCGGAACGGCAGTTTAATCGCCGAGCGTTTGTCGGGCCCGAGCACCAAAATAATATCGGTGTTTCCAGCAAACTCACTACAGGTACGTTTTAGCTCCATAAGAGAGTTATGATCGTCGGGCTCACGTATGTGAACAAACAGCTTTTTTACTGGAGGAATGTCGGTTATGGGTTGCAACGGGGCCGCTTTAGGCTTATCGTCGCTTGGCGGTGTACTTGCTGGCGCACTAATAGTCGTGCCGTTCTTTTTTGCACGGTATTCAGCCACACGCGTTGCCTTTACGGCCGAGCTCACTCGCGGGGTTTCCATTTTTCGGCCGGTTGATTCATAGGTGCGAAGTTCTTCGTCGGTTACCGGAACAATTTCGTCGGCAATAATTTTGGCATCGTCGCCTAAATTACCGTCCCTATCACGGGCGCTCACTTTGCCCGAAGCACGAATAACCGCGTCTTGCACCAATTTGGCACCCACTTGTTCGTATAAATTAGGAAAAACGATTACCTCGGCTTCGCTGGTTTTATCCTCGAGCTTTACAAACGCCATTTTAGTACCAGATTTTGTCACAATGGTGCGAACCGTGCTCACTAAGCCACCAATAGTTACTTTCTTGCCGTCAATCTCGGACTTTACATGCGACAGCGGTATGGTTTGCTCGCTAAAGTATGTGTCGTAGTTATCGAGCGGGTGGGCGCTAATATAGAGCCCCATGAGCTCTCGTTCCCACATGAGCTGTTCTTTTTCGGTATATTTAGTTGGTGATGTTTGCAGGGTTATACTTGGCTTAATACTGGCGGCCTCTGCAAGACCACCAAACAAATCGGCCTGCCCGCTCAGCGCCTCTTTTTGCAGCTTGCTTGCAAAAGCCTGAATGGTCTCGAGGTTAAATAAAAGATCAGAACGGTCGCTAAATTCATCGAAACCGCCCGACTTTATGAGTGACTCCCAGGCTTTCTTGTTAAACTTGCTGACACTCACTCGTTTTGCGAAATCTTCAATTGACTCAAACTTGCCCTCTTCGCGGGCACGCAAAACTTCTTCAACCGCACCTACACCAACGCCCTTTACGGCCGCCATTCCAAAGCGAATTTCATTTTTTCCTGGCACCACTGCAAACTCTTGGTACGAATCATTCACACTTGGTGAAAGTACTGTAATGCCCATGTGCTTACATTCACTAATTTCAATGGCTAGGCGCTCGACATCGTCTTGGTCGCTTGTCATAACGGCCGCCATGAAAGCGTCGGGGTAGTGAGCCTTGAGGTAGGCTGTCCAGTAGGCAATTAAGCCGTAACACGCGGCGTGTGACTTGTTAAAACAGTAGTTTGCAAATTCCTCTAGCTGATCCCAAAAAGTTTCAGCCATCTCTTTAGTAGCACCACCGTGTTTAATGGCGCCTTCAACAAACTCTGGCTTAATTTTTTTCATGAGGTCGATTTTTTTCTTACCAACTGCTTTACGCAAGGTGTCAGCCTGGCCACCGGTAAACCCACACCATTCCTTTGAGATCTGCATGAACTGCTCTTGATACACCAAAATGCCATACGTGGCCTCAAGCGAGTTTCGCATACCTTCATGGAGATACGTAATGGGCTCGATGCCGTGTTTAC
>DATCYU010000081.1:0-6582 GCA_036526295.1 Saccharimonadales bacterium (SeqCode)
TACGCAGCGGCCGCTACTGGCTTAATGCCCTTTTCTTTGATGAGCTCGTCAATCTTGCGGCGGTCAAAACCTAGTACTAATGTACCGGCAATGTCAGTAACGGGTACGCCCTGGTAGCCGCCCTCGCCTGCCTTGCTCATGAGCTCTTCGTAGGCGTCTTTGTCTTCTTCAATATCTTTCTCAACATAAGGAATATTCAGCTTGTCGAGGTATTGCTTTTCGGTTTTACAAAAGGCGCACCATACGGCCGAATAAATAATAATCTGCGGTGTTGCTGACTGTGTGTCTTCACTCATTTTATGTAGTCCCTCATTACTATACTGCATATAGTATAGCACGAAACGATTGAAACGTGAACGGTTATGCTTTATAACTAAAGTACATGATACGCTCATGGCATAAGCACGAAGGGTTTGCGCTGCCGACGGTTTTAATTGCGTCGGTTGTTATGTTGATTGTGCTCGTTTCGGCGGTGACGGCAACCGAAAGTGTTCGCTCGGCACTTGATAGGCAGTACTATAACGAGCTTGCCCGCGAGGCTGCCGAATCTGGTCTTGCCTATGCGTCGTATTGTTTGCAGCAAAATGGCTACACACCACAGTGGAACGACAGCTACCCGCTCAGGCCAGATCGCGATTGTACAGGCGTAAATACAAATGGTGTCAGCCAGTATATTATTAACCAAAGCAATGTTCGTATGACGTTTTCGGTGGGCGCGCCTAATAATTTGTCGGTTTCACAGCTTGTTAGTTCAACGGGTACGGTTGAGCTATTGCGGCCGTCGAGTGGCCAGCCTTGGCGCAGCTATACATATTCGGCTTCGGCCCGAATTGGCGTAAGCCTTAACCTCAATACCGTTGTGTTTGGTTATGCGGGTGGTCAGGGTGCTTACTTTGGAACAATTGTTGCCGACGGTACGCTCCGGATGGTTGGCTATAACGGCTACGGTGAGCTAAGCAATGGTTCGTATACAAATACGCTCACGCCTACAAAGTATATTTTAAATGGCAACGACAAGCCGGTATCGGTATTTACCAACTTTGTTTCGGGTGGTTATAACACCTTTGTTCTTACCGACAAAGGTACCATTTATGGAGCGGGCTGGAACGGCGAGGGAGAACTTGGCGATGGTACAACGACAACGCGCAGCCAGGCTGTTCTTTATAACCTTCCTGCGGGCAAAACGGGTCAGTATGTGGCGGTTGGTGGCGTTGCAACATACGTACTAACAACCGACGGCAATATCTACGCCACCGGAAACTGTGGTAATGGGCGGCTAGGCTATAGTTACGTAATTGCTGGCTGCACAAATCAATCATTGCCCCAGCGAGTGAATTTGCCGGCCGTTACAGCTGACCTTAATACGGTGCCTACGACTAACATTACTACTGACTACGTGTCAGCCTTTGTGCGTATGCAGGGCGGTAAGGTATACGGCTGGGGCGGCAATAGTAACGGCCAGTTAGCCGACGGTACAAATAACGAGTACTCCTCACCGGTTCAGATTGGAACGTTCGGCAATACGGGGCAGCCTAAAGCTAAGCAAATTGTTACCGATGGCGTTTCGTTATGGATTATTGATGATAGCGGGAAGCTGTGGGGCTCAGGCATGAACCTCTTTGGCGAACTTTCGGCATCAACCGGGCTTATTTATAACGGAAACTCGGGCCACTGCATCGACAACAAGGCGCAAGACGGCCTAACGCTATGGCTTTACACCTGTAATAATACGGCTGCGCAGTTCTTTATGTTTGATGTAGATAATAGTATTTATTATCCCAACAAAAATGAGTGCTTTAAGATGACAGCTACAGCTTTTAGTCTGGCGGTGTGTGATGGCACGGCGTCGCAGAAATTTACATTATTAGACAATGGCTCCATCTATAATGCATCCGTAGGAAAGTGCGTTGATAACACTAACGCGGATGGGGTAACACTATTGCCTTATACCTGTAATGGAACTCCTGCGCAGATCTTTTCGCTGGGTGACATAAAGGGCTTAACGCAGTTCCACTTGCCATCTGTTGCGGGAACGCCTATTAAGGTCACAACCGATCAATGGTATACATCGGTGTTAACTAGTAACGGTCAGGTGTGGAGCGCGGGCGATAATAACGTGGGTCAGCTGGGCAATGGTAAAACGTCACTCTACCAGCCCTACCCTGTACAATTTATTTTGCCTAGCGGGGTTAATGCGGTTGATGTCTTTACGACTTCTTATAATCCAAATACTGCGCCAAATGCCTACAACAACACGTATGTAATTGGTAGCGATGGCAAGGTGTATGGTGCCGGGTCAAATAACTTTGGCCAACTGGGTGACGGCACTACCACTAACCGCTCAACGCCGGTTGCCATGCAGACGATTGATGGAGTAAACATGAAAGCCCTTCAGGTAATGGCCGGCTATGGCACTGCAGTTATTCTAGCTGACAACCACAAGGTATATACCGTTGGCAACAACGGCAATGGTCAGCTTGGCGATGGTACCACAACGAACAGTTCTGTGCCTAAGGCGAACCAGTATACCAACGCACTTCCAATTACCGAATTTTAGGCGGTCTGCTGGTGAGATGCCACTTATTGCACTGGTCACAACGGTAAACGGTGAGTTCAACCAAGGCTGCACTAAGCATTTGTAATTCGGCGGCTTTTATTGCCGCTTGTTCACTAGGGTAAGCTCGTTTAGTCTCGCAAAATATGCGCGGCGTAAATGGTGTATGCTTTTGTGTTTTATTTCGTCGTGGCATCTCTATACAAAATTAGTTTCTCCTGATATAGTGTATACGTACATGGGCACATCACAAAATGATGATGGAAAAAAGCCAGTACCGCCGGAGCAATCGACGGTTGTTTTATTGCTGGGAGATATCGGCGACACAACTTGGCGCATGTTTGTGCCAACCGTTGGATTGACCGTCTTAGGGTTACTTGCCGATAAATGGCTCCATACAACGCCATGGATTATGTCGGTGGGAATCATAGCTGGCACGCTCCTTGCCTATCTTCTTGTACGACGCCAAATAAAGAAAGTGAAACAAAGTGACTAATAATTTTGCAGAACTCGATATTCACATTAGCCTTGCCTCGCAGCCACTATTTACCGTGTTTGGCTTTCATGTGACGAACGCATTTGTTACAGGCGTGCTGAGCCTTATAATTTTTTTGGCAATATTTATTTATGTTTCACAAATGGTAAAGCATGGCAAATACAACCGCTTTGTAGGGTTGGTGCAATGGGCGTTCGAGGGCATGCTTTCGCAGGTTAATAGTATTATCCCCGACAAAAAAACCGCTCGCCGTATTACTCCGCTTGCCATGACGCTCTTTTTTTACGTGTTGGTTTCGTACTGGATGAGTATTTTGCCGGGGCTCGATACCATTAGCTATAACGGCGTGCCGGTCTTGCGAAGCGTTGCTGCCGACATGAACTTTACGTTTGCCATTGCTATTATTGCCCTTATTATTGCGCAGATTTATGCTATTCGCGCGCACGGCCCCATTGGCAATGTCAAGCGCTACCTCCGTAATCCCCTCAAAGACCCCATTGGTGCATTTGAGGGTTTTCTTGATCTTATTGGTGAGGTATCGCGCTACTCGGCGCTGAGCCTGCGTTTGTTTGGTAACTGTTTTGCCGGCGAAATTCTTCTTATTATTATTGGCGCGCTCACGAGCTACTTTTCGGTTGCTGCCCTGCCGGTGTTTATGGCGTTCGAACTGTTCATTGGCTTTATTCAGGCATACGTGTTCTTTGTTTTGACGGTCATTTTCACCGCCCTGGCTGTAGATGCTCACAATAATGCCGAGGCACATCCCGACCATACTTCCCATTTCGACCATTCCTCTGCTGATACCTCACACGGGGCTCCAGCAAGAGAATGATATAAATTTAAGTAATACAAATCAAAGGAGATAACAATGAATCAATTAGCATTCGGTCTGACCTACGCGCTGCCTGCACTTGGTGCTGCACTCGGTGTTGGTTTTATTGGTGCTGGTGCGCTTAACGCACTTGGTCGCAACCCTGAAAAGCTAAGTGACATTCGTACCCTCATGATTACCGCTATCGTGTTCTCGGACTCGCTCGCAATCATTGGTATTGTTGTTGCTATTATCGCCAAGTTCCTCTAGGAGAAAACTGAATGAATATAATGGCACAATTCGCAGCTGCAGAGACGGCCCCATCGGGAGACGTTTTTTCGGCACTCGGTATTGACTGGAAGATGCTTGTGTTCCAGCTGGTTGCCTTTGTTGTTTTGGTGTGGCTCCTTGGAAAGTTTGTATACCCAAGCCTTATGAAGGCGGTAGACAAACGCCAGGCAGACATTGAGGCAAGCAGCAGGGCGGCCGAAACCGCTCGCGAGCAAGCCGACAAAACAAAAGACGAAGTTGAGAAGCTCCTTAAGCAAGCCCGCCGCGATGCAAGCGACATCTTGGCAACCGCTAAAGAAGAGGCTAACGCCACCGTTGAGGCAGCTGACGCAAAAGCAAAAGCGCGTGCCGAGCACATTGTGGCTGAGGCTCACGAACAGCTTCAAAAAGACATCGTTGCTGCTCGCAAGGCGCTTCACAACGAAACGCTCGAACTTGTAGCGCTTGCAACTGAAAAAGTTGTTGGTAAAACGATGTCGGCTGCGGTCGACAAAGACATCGTCGCGAGCGCCGTTAAGGAGGCGAAGTAATTTATGGCCAACCGGTTATCGCGCCGTAAGATTGCGCTGCACGCGGTTAATCGTTTAACCGGTGGCTCTGAACCACGCAGCGTCATAAAAGAGATTGCAGCGTTTTTGGTGGAAACTCGCCGTACGCGAGAGCTCGACCTACTAATTCGTGATATTGAAGGCGAACTTGCCTTAAGAGGAACGGTTATAGCTGACGTTACAAGCGCTTACCCACTGGCTGCAGAAATGAAAAAAGAGATCGCGCAACTTGTAGGCGCAAAAGACCTGCAGCTCCGAGAAACGATCGACCCAACAGTTTTAGGCGGCGTTCGTGTTGAAATTCCTGGCGGTCGGTTCGATAGCACAATTAAGCACCGGCTACTAGCATTAAAAAAAGCAAAGCAAATATAAGGAAGAGGAAGATGGCTGACATAGCAGTAACAGAACTGGCCGAAGAGCTCCGTGCGGCAATCGCAGGGCTTGAGACGTCAGATGGCCTCGAGAAAGTCGGCATCGTAACCCGCGTTGGTGACGGTGTGGCATGGGTTCACGGTCTACGCGAGTGTGGATTCTCTGAAATGCTCGAGGTTGAAACAAAGAATGGAATTATTGAGGCATTTGCGCTTAACCTCATGGAAGATGAGATTGGTGCGGTGCTTCTTGGTAGCGACGAACACGTTGCTGCTGGCGATAAGGTTCGCCTAAAGGGTACGGTACTTGAGGTGCCGGTGGGACCCGAGCTACTTGGGCGCATTGTCGACCCACTCGGTCGCCCGCTTGATGGTGGCCCTGCTATTAAAACTAAGCAAACCGGTTTGGTTGAACGTGAAGCGGTTGGTGTGCTGGGCCGTAAGCACGTGCACGAGCCACTTATGACCGGTATTATGGCAATTGACGCCATGTTCCCGATTGGTCGTGGTCAGCGTGAGCTGATTATTGGTGACCGCCAAACTGGTAAAACCGCGATTGCCATTGACACGATGATTAACCAGGCTCGCCAAAAAACCGGCGTGGTTAACGTGTACGTTGCGATTGGCCAAAAGCTTTCAAAAATCGCTCGCTTGGTTGACCGCCTCAAACAAGAAGGTGTGATGGAGCAAACCATCGTGGTTGCGACTGGCCCAAGCGACCCAGCCTCACTACTCTACCTAGCCCCCTATGCCGCTACTGCGATGGGTGAGTATTTCCGTGACAACAAGCAACACGCGCTCATGGTTTACGACGACCTTACCAAGCACGCCGTTGCTTACCGCCAGATGTCGCTGCTTCTTCGCCGTCCACCTGGACGCGAAGCGTTTCCTGGTGATGTCTTTTACCTGCACTCTCGCCTGCTTGAGCGTTCAGCCAAGCTAAGCGACGACCTTGGTGCCGGGAGCCTAACTGCTCTGCCGATCATTGAAACCCAGGCTGGCGACATTTCGGCCTACATTCCAACGAACGTCATTTCTATTACTGACGGTCAGATATTTATGGAAACCGACCTTTTCTACCAAGGTATTCGCCCTGCCATTTCGGCTGGTCTTTCGGTGAGTCGTGTGGGTGGTGACGCGCAAACTAAGGCAGTCAAAAGCGTGAGCGGCCAGCTCAAGCTTGGCCTTAGCCAGTTCCGTGAACTTGCTAGCTTTGCGCAGTTTGGTAGCGATCTTGACGCCGAAACTAAGGCACAAATTGAGCGTGGTCAACGCCTTACTGAGCTTTTGAAGCAGCCGCAGTACCAGCCAATGAGTGTTTGGGAACAAGTTGCCAGCCTCTATGCGGTTAACCAAGGGATGTTCGACGAAGTTCCGGTCGCTAAAATTAAAGAGGTTCAGGCAGCTCTTCTTACTAAATTATGGTCAGAGCACAAAGAAGACATGCGTATCCTCAATAAGGGCGACAAACCCGACGACAAACTACTTGAAACCATTAAAAAAGTGGCAAA
>DATCYU010000082.1:0-5721 GCA_036526295.1 Saccharimonadales bacterium (SeqCode)
ATCAACACCCGAGGCGACAAAGGCCGAAGACGCACTCGCAAAGCAACTACAAAAGGTTGCACCCGGCGCAGCTGGTGCCGCCGTGACTCCGTCGGTTGCGGATTTACAGAAAGATTTAGCAGAGGCTAGTGCGGCAGTTGATGCTGCTGCGGGTGGCTCATCCTCAACGCAAATTGGTCCAGTTGAAGCCAACCAAATTCCTGCCGGACAGGATATGGGAACCCCTAGTATGGGCGGCACACTCAACGCTACGACCGAGCAGGCCGAAAAAGACAAACGACGTGATTTAGAAGACGAACGTAATCGAACTATTTTAACGCATGGTAGCGGTAATTCGTATGTAGGTGGGAGCACCCCAGCCTTTCAATCACCGTTAAATGCAGCCTCGCAGCCACCCGAAGAGCAGCAAATGGTTGATCCGTTCCGAAGCGAAACTCCTGAGCCAACCTTTAACGCGGTTCCATCTACGGCACCTCCGTTATCAGTGGCCGATTTGCAGGCAGTGACGCCAGCAGCGCCAAAAGAAACATTGGCTGATATTGACCGGCAAAATCGTGCTCCACACGAAGAGGCACGCGCAGCGGTTGATGCAGCATTTGGTGCAGTACCGTTTACGCCATCAAATCCTTCAGCTGCCGCTCCTTTGCCGCCCGTAGAGGCAAGTACTCCGCAGGGCACCTTGCCTCCTGCTATGTTGCCGCCAATGCCACCAATGCCTGATTTTTCAACACTGCCACCATTGCCGCAGGCCCCCGAAAGTAGCGCTCCGCTCGCTGGTGCATTACCACCAGACAAACTCGAAGACGTCTTAGGAACGCCGCCAGCTCCTCAGAGCTCGCAGCCAGCTCAGCCAAACGACCCAGCACAGTTTAAAATCCCGGGCCAAAGCTAGCGCCTAATAAGAAAATGATTCAAACCGAGGTTAGCGCCTCGTTTTGAATATGCATGAGAGCGTCTTGTCGCTGCGTATGGTGAGCGTGCATAACCTCTAGAATCTCTTTGTGGTATGAGCGTGCATCAACAGTCTCGTCGATTTCCTTGGGCGTGCGGCCACTTTCCATGTAAACCCACTCGGTATTGTGCTGAGGTAGGTCGCCTGCAGAAAGGCAAAAGAGGCGAATGTGCGAAAGTCGGCTGTCTTTAGTTCGTAAATTGTAAAATGCCCAGCAGGTAGCGCGGGCGGCTACAATATGGTCAATATGACCGGTTAACCCGTTCAGGTCGAACGTCATAAACTCAACAATGGCGTTAGCGGGGGCATTCCTAAGGATCCCTTGAATATACTCTACCAGCCGATTGGCAATTTCAATCATACTCGTATTCGTAAGTTGGCCGTCTTTATAACCAAAGTAGCTCATAGAGGTAGCACCAAGTAATTTACCGCCTTTTTGCCACTCGCTAAGGCGCACTTCGCCAAGGTTGCTGTGGTCATCAAGGTTAACGCCAGCCTCACCACTCGTAAGGGTAATAAGGTGGAGTTCGGCGCCCGAGCGAGTCTCTTTTAAAAGAGTACCGCTTGGGCCGAACGCCTCGTCATCTGGGTGGGCAAAGATACCGAATATGATTTTCTTCATATATTTATTATACGTATTCATGAGTTTGGCGCTATAATAAAATGACCATGCACGATATATTGCTTGTTGACAAGCCCGCCGGAATGACGAGTTTTGGTGTTGTAGCTCGACTACGAAGGGTACTGAGCCAGCAAGAAGGCAAGAAAGTAAAGGTTGGTCATACGGGAACACTCGACCCATTTGCCACCGGCCTTATGATTATTGTGACAGGTAAAGAGTGCAAGAATGCTGCAACGTACACAAAACTCGATAAAGTCTACGAAGCAACATTTCGGTTGGGGGAAACCAGTACAACGGGCGACCCCGAGGGGGATATTACTCATTACTCAAACCACGTTCCTTCACATACAGAAGTTGAACGCGCGCTTCATGAGTTTACGGGTGAGATTTCTCAACGGCCACCAATTTTCAGTGCCATAAAAATTAATGGTCAACGAGCATACAAGCTTGCACGTAATGGGCAAGAAATTGAACTACCACTTCGTACCGTTACGATTTATGAACTGAAACTCATTGAATACGCCTACCCGGAGCTTCGGGTACGTGCCCATGTAAGCAGTGGAACGTACATTCGGAGTCTTGGGGTAGATATAGGCGAGCGGCTGGGTACCGGTGCCTATTGTAGCGAACTACGTCGCATGGCAATCGGCAAATGGGGTGTGTCGAGTGCCAAACAACTAACAGAATTTGGAGTGCAAAGTTAAGGGGGTAACAAATGGAAATAACAATACAAAACGGAAACACGAGGGCGATTATTGATCCTCGTGGGGCATGGCTGACTAATTTGTCTGACGATAGTGGCGATATTATGTTCCCAAAACGAAATCTCGTGGCAGAAGACGGCTCAACGCGGCAACGTGGTGGTTGTCATGTATGTTTGCCCAATTTTGGGCCCGGCGGCGAAAGCGCGCTGCCGCAGCATGGGTTTGGAAGGGTAGCTGACTGGGAACTAGCCGACAAGACCGAAAGTTCAGTGCTACTAACGCTACGAAAAGGTGAGGGCAACTATAGCGATATGGAGTCGGTAGTGGCCTACCAACTTGGTGATAATCGTCTGGTTATGACGCTCGAAGTCGTTAATAACGGTCAGGCCGATGTACGAGTGGCTCCGGCTTTTCACCCATATTTTGCGCTTCACGACGAACAAGATGTTACGATTGATGGCGCAAAAGAGTCGCTGAATACTCTTGAGGAAACGCAATTTGTTGAGGGTGGTACTACACATACACTTGAGGCTAGTGGCCGCAAACTAACGCTTACGTCGCCTGAGCTGCAGACTTGGGCAGAGTGGACCGACCGCTTGGGCGACTATGTGTGCGTTGAACCCACGCTTGGGGGCTACATGTTCCTAAAGAATGAGCCAACCAAACAAGAGATTCTGCAGCCTGGAGAGTCGAAAACCTATAGTTTTACCGTATCTTGGGCGTAACCTGTTGAAAACTTATCGCAACTCTGGTACAATACGTTCTTGATGATAACAGCAGAGAATAAAGCCAAGGCGCTCGCCGCTACGCAGACGCACAAAACCGACGTTGGGTCACCTCAGGCCCAGGTATCTGTTTTGACGGCTCGTATTAAAGAAATCACCGAGCACCTAAAGGCTAACAAGCACGACCACATGGCTCGCCGCGGTCTTATCGTACTGGTAGGACGCCGCAAAAAGTTGCTGAAATACCTTGAGTCAAAAGACTTTGAAAGTTACAAAGCAATTGTTGCCAAACTAGGACTCCGCAAATAATTGCGGGGTTTTTAGTTTAAATTAATGGCTATACTGTAAGTATGGAACCGATCACGCGCGAACAATTTGCAGAACTTACAAAAAGCCTCAGACCACGCTTGAGGCGTGAGCTTCGTTTTGTCCCCGAGGAAATTACTGATTGGTTAGACCGGGACTTTTTGGCAATTACGAATAAACAAGGGAATGAGGGTGTGCTGCTTATTCCATTTTTACATAATGCCGTCGTGCCGTTTACATTGCAGGCTCGAAAGCCAAACGCAAAAGGAAGGGTCGAGGCAATTATTTGTGATATTTGCGCAACCTGGCAGCGCGGTCCGCATTCGGCAGCCATTACATTTACTGATGGCGACAAGCGCTCAGTATCGTTTTTATGCTGTGCAGATTTAAATTGCAGCTTGCATGTGCGTGACAAAACTGACGCCGCCAAGCTTTCACGCACACAGCTGCGTGAGCATATTCTGCCCGAGGGCAGAGTACGGCGTCTCAAAGAGCGGCTTCAGGCAATTACTGCAACCGTTCAAAGCGTAAAATACTGATACCCCTGTTGGTCTATGGGTATTTTGCTAAGTAAGCTATAATAAAAGGGCTTGCTACGGGCGATTAAGTGGTGGATGTGACTATTCTGAGAAAAGAATTGCTGCACCCGTTACTTATTCGCTCATAAATAATGAAAATGAGTGAGCAAAAGGAGGACAATACATGTCTACAATTAACCCTAACGGTAAAGAGATCATCTCTGTTACCACTGATCTTGCTGGTCGCCCGCTAACACTTGAGGTCAACCGTGTGGGCTTTCGTACCACGGCTAGCGTGTTAGTAAAATACGGCGATACGGTAGTGCTGGGTACTGCTATGGTGGGCAAAAACCCCATCAGTGGCATGGATTACTTTCCACTCAGTGTCGATTACGAAGAAAAATTTTATGCAGCCGGTAAAATTAGCGGCAGCCGCTTTATTAAGCGCGAAGGTCGCCCAAGTGATGAAGCAGTGCTAATTGGTCGCCTCATTGACCGCCCAATTCGACCACTGTTTCCTAAAGGTTACCGCCAAGAAGTACAGGTTGTTTCAAGTGTGCTTTCGATGGATCCTTCCTTTAGGCCCGATGCTATTGCAATGATTGCCGCTTCAACTGCTTTAATGCTCACCGGTGCGCCATTCGATGGCCCCGTTGCAGGGCTTCGTGTTGGCCGCGTAAACGGTGAATATAAGGCATTTTTGACGCCTGAAGAGCGTGAAGTGAGTGACCTTGATTTAGTTGTTGCAGGTATTGAACGCGGCGTAACCATGGTTGAGGCTGGTGCGAACGAGGTGAGTGAGGCAACGGTTGCCGACGCCATTGCTTGGGCGCACAAAGAGCTTCAACCAGCTATTGAACTACAGCGCCAGCTGGCAGAGAAAGTTGGTGTTGAAGCACTCGAATACGACCTCGTACTGCCAAACGAAGAATTCCAAGCTATGGTAGATGGCTGGGTTGAAGGTAAGTTAGGCGAAGATCTTCGCAAACCGTACCCAGAGCGCAACGAACTTATTGCAGTACTACGTGACCAACTCCACCGCGATATGGTTGAAAAATTTGGCGAAGAAGAATACCGCGACCTTCGCGCCGAATACGACGAGGCTTTTACGGCGGCGCTTCATAAAGATGTTCGCAAGGGAATTGTTGAACACGGTACACGCCCCGATGGTCGTAAGCTCGACGAAATCCGTCCGCTATCAAGCGAGGTGGGTATTCTGCCGCGTACGCACGGTTCGAGCCTCTTTACTCGTGGTGTCACGCAGGGTATGAACATTGTCACGCTTGCACCACTTAGTTATGCGCAAATGGTTGATACAATGGAGCAAAACGACTACGAGCGTCGCTACATGCACCACTACAATGCTCCTGGCTACACGGTAGGTGAGGTGCGTCGTCTTGGTTCACCTGGCCGCCGCGAGATTGGCCACGGCTACTTGGCTGAACGCGCGTTAATTCCAGTGCTACCAACCGAAGAAGACTTCCCATACGCAATTCGCAGTGTAACCGAAATCATGAGCCAAAACGGTTCAACTTCTATGGCTGCTACCTGCAGTAGCTGTTTAGCGCTGATGGATGCCGGCGTGCCAATCAAGCGCCCCGTAAGCGGTATTGCTATGGGCCTTATGATGGATGGCGACACTCCATACGTGCTGAGCGATATCGCTGATGCCGAGGATTTTGCTGGTGATATGGACTTTAAGGTTACCGGTACCGAACAGGGTATTACGGCGCTTCAAATGGATATGAAAGTACATGGTCTGCCCGTTGAAGTGCTTCGTAAGGCACTTGAAACAGCTCAGCCTGGTCGCGCCTTTATTCTTAAGCACATGCTTACGACCATCGCTGCGCCGCGTACTTCCATTAGCCCATACGCTCCACGTATTGAAAAAATC
>DATCYU010000083.1:0-4943 GCA_036526295.1 Saccharimonadales bacterium (SeqCode)
GGCATACTCACCCATCAGACGTACAGCATCTGCCAAAACGGGAGCAGCTAGGGCTGCGGGCTGACCTTTCGTAAAGCGTGTAATAGCCTCCGAAAAAATACCGTGTCGCATTTGCGTACCGCGCAAATTGTATAAATTGAAGGTTGCACTTTCAATAATAATATTTTTGGTAGTTGCGTCGATTTCAGTATTAGCACCGCCCATTGCACCAGCTAAGCCAATTGCGGTGTCGCCCGCCGCAATAACAATATCGTCATGCGTGAGCGCAATACGGCGACCATCAAGCAGCTCAAGTGTTTCACCCGTGCGTCCGGCACGTACATGAATATCCGCTTTGCCACCGCCTGCGGCAATGAGTTTGTCGTAATCAAACGCATGAAGCGGCTGGCCCGTCAACACCATAAGGTAGTTCGTAACATCAACAACCGCACTAATTGGGCGAATACCAACACGCGCCAGATAGGTTTGTAGCCACAATGGCGATTTAGCGGCACCGTCGGCACCCGAAAGCACCACGGCCTGGTAGCGATCGCAGAGCGATTCGTCTTCAATGGTAACCGTTGGCGCCGTAACATCGCCCTGCTTTGGCCCAAAATCGGGAGTAACATTTGCGAGCCACTCGGGAGTATGAAACGCCTTGCCCTGGATTGCGGCAACTTCGCGGGCAAAACCAATAATCCCAAAAGCATCGGGGCGGTGTGTTAACGATTTGTTTTCAATGTCTAAAAGGTAGTCATTAAGTTCGTAACTTTCGGCGAATGATGCACCTGGTTTTAAGTTTGCATCGAGCTCTAAAATACCTTCATGTTCGTCAAATAGGGCAAGTTCACGTGGGCTGGCGATCATACCATTACTCATAACCCCACGAAGCTTACGCGCGTCTAATACAAACGGCTCACTATTGCCATATGTTTCGGGAACGACGCTTTTTGGCGGCAACCAGGCAACCACAAGGCCTTCGTGCACATTTGGCGCGCCGCATACCACTTGCACATAGCCGTTTTCGTCACGTTCAACGTCGGCGACCTTACCGCCATCGTCAAGCTTGGTAACGTTCAGATGGTCAGAGCCTTCTAATGCCTTACACTCCATGACTTTAGCAACAATAACGTCTTTGTATTTTGCGCCGTAATCAATTACTTCTTCGATTTCAACCAAGCGAGCACCAATCAGGGTCGCAAGTTCGTCGACCGGTACGTCAATATCGGTAAATTTTTTCAACCAGTTTATCGAAATAATCATACTTCCGCCTTGTCTTTTTCTATTCGTGCGTAAAGCTCATCCATATTTTTTATGAAAGCTTCTTCAAGGTCAACTCCTAATTCATCGGCAATAACCATCACACTCCACAAACAGTCGCTTAGCTCATGAGCTAATGCATCGTCAATGTCAGAGGGACCACGACGCAGGTCATACTTTGCCATAATAAGCTTTGACAGATCGCCAACGTCACCGACAAAACCAGCCATACGATCTTGTGCGTTCCATATTTTAAGACCATCGGCTTTTTGTAGTGTATTGTAGTGATCACGCATAGCAACGGCCTTTTGGGTTAGCTCGGCAAATTGGATCATGCGAATTTCCTCAAGAATTGTAATTTGCCAGATTCGAAATGTCGGACATCTTCAATGCCATATTTGAGCATAACTAAACGATCGACACCACCGCCCCAGGCAAAGCCACGATACACTTCGGGATCGATATCGGCCGCACGAAGAACGTTAGGATGAATCATGCCGCAGCCAAGCATTTCGAGCCATTCGCCCGGCTTACCGCCAAGACTTGCTGGCTTTTCAATCGCAAATTCGAGACCTGGCTCAACAAACGGAAAAAATCCTGGCTGGGTTTTAATTTTAAGTTTTTGGCCATAGTACGTTTCAAAAAAACTACGCAGCGTGCCAAGCATTTGCGCCAAATTGGCGTCCTTAGAAACAAACACGCCTTCGCACTGATAAAACGTATGTTCGTGCGTTGGGTCAACATCTTCGTTACGAAACACACGGCCATAACTAATTGCAGCAATTTGCCCACCTTGTTCAAGCTTTTTGCGACCATCTTTTAGAATGCGGTTTTGCATGGTTGAGGTATGTGCGGGCGGAATAAAACCCTCTTCGGTACGAAATGTATCGTAACCATCGCGTGCGGGGTGGTTTTCAGGAAAGTTGAGTGCGCCAAACATGTGGTAATCATCATCAACCTGGCGCGATTCAATGGCTTCAAAACCCATACGCGTAAAAATATCGACAACGTTTTCGAGCTCACGCGTTAGTGGGTGCTGCGTACCCTGCTCAGTTGGGAGTAGTTCAGGATGGTTCGCGTTTATATCCCAGGGTGCCGTAACATCAATCGGTTCAACCGAGCCATCTTCAAGTTCGGCTTCACGAAGCGCCGCGGCTGCCTCTAGCTTAATTTTTAGGTCGTTAACCGCCTTACCGTACGCGCCACGTTCGCTTGGTTCGAGGGTAGGAATAGCGGCATATAGTTGTTTAATCTCGTCCGCCTTCAAAACCTCACGCGGCGCATCCGATGCAGCGATCCGTTCCAGAAGCCGGGGAGTAAGTTCCTCAATGCTTGTCATAACTGCGTATATTATACGCTATTTACGAGGGAAAAATCGAGGGGTTAAATTTTAGGCGCTAAAAACTTTTAGTTGCAAGAAAAATAATTGCCGCAAGTACAAATAAAATAATGGTAATCCATACCCAAGCCAGGCTGGTTGTTGTTTTGGTGTCTTTTAAATACTGTGAGTCTTCAATGCCGTCAGGGCGATCACCCGCAGATTCGGCTCGTTTACGCGCACGTTCTTGCAATTCTTCGGCTAAGCGTTGCTGCAATTCAGATCGGTTTTCGTCTTGTCGTACAAATAATGCCATGTACTTAGTATAGCACTCATGTTTACACCGCATGAGATATGGTATACTAACGGTATATTTCACTATAAAGGAGGGAAATACATGGCTACTAAAAAAGCCGCTTCAGCCGCTAAGAAATCCGGCAACAAAAAGCCGGTTGCGAAGAAGCAAGCAACTACGAAAGTAACTACTGTAAAAGCTGTCGAATCGTCTCCTGTAGAGACCGTCGCCACCGCAGCTCCTCAGAACCGCCGCCGTACGCTTAAATTCGGTTTAAACCGTACGCCGCTACTTGGCGCAATGGTTGCTGAGTTTATTGGTACGTTCATTTTGGCAGGTGCCGTTATTGCAGGCCAAGGTCAACCAATTTTGGTTTTCTTTGCGCTTGTTGGCGTCGTGCTTACTGTTGGTACGATTTCTGGTGGGTACGTTAACCCCGCGCTCGTTGTTGGTGCATGGGTAACGCGCCGTATGGATGGTATGCGTGCCGTTGCCTACATTGTCGCCCAGGTACTTGGTGCGATGCTTGCACTTGTTGTGCTTGACGCATACGTTAACAACGCGCCTGCAAACTCAGCATCGCTATACGGTTCAGCCGCTACGCTCTTTAAGGCAGCCGCTATTCCTCACAGCAAGGAATGGTTCCTGTTCTTAAGCGAGTTCCTCGGTACGATCATCTTCGGTTTCGCCGTTGCTGGTGCTACCCGTGAAAAGAAAGAGCGCACTGCCGCTGCATTAACTGTTGGTCTTGGTGCATTCCTCGGCCTTATGATCGCCGGCTCGTCGGCCGCTCTGCTTGGTGGTACATCGGTACTCAACCCAGCCGTTGCCGTTGCTCTGCAAGCAGTTAGCTTCTCAAGCGTATGGCCCGTAATGGTATACGTTGTTGGCGCCGCACTTGGTGGTGTGATTGGCTTTGTTGCCTACGATCTTGTACGTGGCACCGGTCGTGCACAAGACGAAGAAACAGCTTAGTTCGCTGATCTTCTTACATAACAAAATCCCCGCTTTCATGCGGGGATTTTGTTATAGCTAAAGTTACTCGTCATCCTGCGGGCGGTCAAGCAGTTGGGGCTCAACCGACGGGTCGGTACTAGCGATTTTAACAATGTCTTTGTCGACCTTTGCAAGCTCTTTATGAGCGTTATTATAGTGACCAACGGTTGTGCCCAGCGATACTCCTAGCTTTTGCATGTAGGTTTCAAACTTACCAATGTGCTGACCAAGCTTACCGACTCGTATTTGAATGTCTTTGGCTTGCTCTTCAATTTGTAGGCTTCGTAAACCCTGCAGCACGGTTTGCAGATAGGCCATAAAGCTCGTGGGGCTCACAATAATAACGCGACGATCACGAAACGCGTATTCAATTAAATCGCGCGAGCTTCCGGCCGAACCAACATTATTAATAAGCAGGTCGTAATAAAGTGATTCACTCGGAATAAACATAAAAGCAAAGTCCATCGTATTTTCGCTGGGGCGAATGTATTTACTCGTTTCGTCGATTCGGCCCTTTAGGTCTACTTTTATTTTTTGGAGTAGTCGGTCGCGCTCGGTTTTTTCGTTTGCTTCAATCATGCGGTTGTAGTTTTCAAGACTAAATTTGCTGTCAACCGGTAGCACGCGGCCTTTCTCCAAAAAAATCGCTGCATCAACAATTTCACCGTCGGCAAATTTATACTGCATTTGAAACTGGCCCGGAGGCAAAACGTTTTCAAGCACCGACTGCAAATAGTACTCACCAAACACGCCGCGCTGTTTAGGGTTTTGCAAAACATTTTGTAGTGTTTTTAGTTCATCGGCAACCGTAACCACGCGTTTGTTGGTTTCGTCGAGCGTAGTGAGCCGCTGCGTCACATCGGCAATAAGCTTTGCGCTTTCACTCAATTGTTTTTGCACCGACATTTGCATGTTGGTACTGTTCCGCTCGAGCTTATCGCCCATAGCCTGCTGCAATGTCCCAATGCTACGCGTTAGTTCGGTCATGTCAGCCTTGAGCATTTCAACCGCACCAGCATTTTTCAATTCTTTTAATCGTTGATTAAGATAAAAAATAACGAGCGTAAAGCCGGCAACAACCACCGCTAAAATGAC
>DATCYU010000084.1:0-3286 GCA_036526295.1 Saccharimonadales bacterium (SeqCode)
GGCGTCAATATTGCCGAACTGCCACCGCGCAAACAAACAGCCTACCGTGCGCATAAAATTGGTTTCGTTTTTCAACATTACAATCTTGTGCCTAACCTCAGCGCGCTCGAAAACGTTATGCTCGCGCTTGAATTTGGTGGCGTTAAAGCTATGCACGAACGGCGCGAGAGGGCAGGGCGGTTACTCGAACAAGTTGGTATTACCGCCGAGGAACAGCTTCGAAAACCAGCGCGCCTAAGTGGCGGGCAGCAGCAGCGCGTTTCAATTGCACGGGCACTTGCCAATAACCCGGCCGTTATTTTGGCCGACGAGCCAACCGGCAACCTCGACAGCGAAACCGGCAAAAAGATCTTTGATCTACTCCATAGCTTGTCGCGTAGTCAAAACACCACTATTTTAGCTGTCACGCACGACCTTGACATTGCTGGTAAAACCGACCGCACCTTTACACTTAAAGACGGCAAAATAGTGGTAGCTAAGCCTAAAAAATAGTGCCGTGGTTATCACAACATGGTCTGTTTTTAAGAAACAACTCAGCATTCTGCTAAATACTAAGGAAGTACGCGACCACAAAAAATCGCGAACAAAAAACAGAAGGAGGGCATATGAACTCTACGAAAACAATCTACCTTAGTAAAAAAGGAATGAAGGAGCTTAAAAAAGCCATTCAACGGCTAGAACACGAGCGCCAAGCAATTATGTCGCGTCTACGTGATATCGACAAAGTTGATACGCGCGACGAACGCTTCGCTCGCATTGAGCAAATCGCCGCACTCGAGACAACCGAGAGCGAACTAGCCGAAAAGAAGCAACTACTAAGCCAAGCGAAGCTCTTTCCGCGCAAGCGTGATGCAATTAAGGTGGCCATTGGGTCGGTAGTTGATCTACTCGACACCAACGGGCGCATCATTCGCTACACGCTGGTTGAAAGTCTTGAGGCCAACCCAAGCGACGGTCGCATTTCAATCAAAAGCCCGCTCGGAAAAAGCTTGCTCGGAAAGCAAATTAAAGATATCGTGGAGTGGAGTGGCGGCGTTCGCACGAATCGTCTCCAACTCATAGGTATCGCCTAAAACGACCCACCTCACACACCAAAAGAGCCCGAGCTTACGCGGAGGCTCTTTTTGGTTTTGCTATAATATTACTAATGCTTTACTACACCAAAACGGTCCATCAAAGCTTTAAAGAGCTCGACTCGTCCGAACGAGGCCTTGCAATTAGCGAGGCAGAAGAACGGCTGCGACTTTACGGCCTCAATATCATTAAAATTAAGAGCGACCCGTGGTGGCGAAAAGTTTTTGAACCATTTTTGAATGTTTTTATGCTGGTGCTGTTTGTTGCGGCACTTATTAGTATTGGCCATGGCGCCTACCTCGACGCTATCATTATTGCGGCAATTATTATGGCCAGCGCCGTTATTTACTATATTCAACGGTTTTCTACCGAACGAATTTTAAGAACATTACGCCGCCGCCAAAATCAAATGGTTGAGGTGTTGCGCGACGAAAAAACAGTTGAGATTGATGCAAGCCTTTTAGTACCCGGTGATATTGTTTTGCTGCATGAGGGCGAAAAGATCCCGGCCGATGCTCGCTTGCTTGGCGTGCGGTCGCTGAGAGTAAACGAATCGCAACTTACCGGCGAGTCCGAACCGGTCGACAAACAAACCGAACCCCTCCACGGCCAAAAAGAAACCTACGAACAAAGCAACATGCTGTTTCAAGGCACGTTTATTGTTGCCGGCGAGGCAACCGCCATAGTAGTGGCCACTGGCAACGAGACCGAATTTGGCCGCCTGGCTGCGCTCGCAAAAAATCCTACCTCAGACAGCCCAGTTCAGCTAAAAATCGACAAACTACTTTCACAAATTATTGCCGTAGTGGCCGCCATTGCCGTGGTGGCATTTTTACTGGCACTGGGGCATGGCATGAACATTGCCGACAGTCTGCAATTTGTGATTGCGCTTTCCGTTAGCGCCGTTCCCGAAAGTTTGCCGGTAGCAATTTCAATTGTCTTAGTGCTTGGTATGCGCCGTATGGCAGCTAAAAAAGCGCTAGTGCGCACTATGCGTTCTATTGAAACAATCGGCGTTATTACCACTATTGCCACCGACAAAACCGGAACACTCACAAAAAACCAGCTTTCCGTACAAGCCGTTTGGCACCCCGAGCATGCTCACGCCCACCTTAGTCGTATTATGCTACTCGCCTCAAACCTCTCCACACAAAAATACCGCGACCCGCTTGATACTGCCTTTTTGACTTATACCGAAGAAAAGGAAGTTCGCCGACCAAGCCAGCCGCCGCTCCTTGGCTTACCATTCGACCAATCGGTTGCTATGAGCGGCAACTTATGGCACCAGGGGAGCGAATACGAACTTATCGTAAAAGGCGCGCCCGAACACGTACTGCAGCGATGTGAGCTCACCGAAAACGAACACGAAAAAGCTATTGCCGAGCTTCATAAACTTACCAGCAATGGCTACCGCGTACTTGCATTAGCCCACGGCAAACTTAAAAAACCAATTACCACCTTTAGCGAAATGCCAAAGGGCCACCGCATGACCTTTGATGGTTTTGTTGCTATTACTGATGTTCTGCGACCCGAAGCTCGGCCGGCAATTGAAACTGCTTTGCGCGCTGGTGTTACTGTGCGAATGATTACCGGTGATCACTTTGAAACTGCCTACCACATTGGCAAGCAGCTTGGCATGGTACGTTCACGCAACGAGGTGTTTGATGCCCGCCACATGAACGTTATGAGCGACGAACAGCTCGACACAATCATTGAAAACATTCGGGTATTTTCGCGCGTCACCCCTGAGCACAAGTATCGTATTTTGGCTCTTCTTAAAAAACATAACATTACCGCCATGACCGGTGACGGTGTAAACGACGTGCCCGCATTAACCAATGCGCACGTAGGGGTTGCTATGGGGAGCGGCGCCCATATTGCCAAAGATGCCGGCGACATTATTCTGATCGACGATAACTTTAAGGGGATCGTTGACGCCATGAGCGAAGGCCGCACCATTTATGCAAATATTCGCCGCATGCTTTTATACCTTCTTGCCACCAACGCCGGTGAGGTACTAACCACTCTTGTTGCCCTTGCCGTTGGCTTGCCAATTCCACTTATACCAGTACAAATTTTGTGGGTTAACTTAGTTACCGATACCGCCCTGGTGATTCCACTCGGGTTAGAGCCGGGTGAGCGCTACACCATGCGCCGGCTCCCCAACAAACCAAATGCACCTATTTTAGGTAAGTTCCTTATTAGCCGCATT
>DATCYU010000085.1:0-6120 GCA_036526295.1 Saccharimonadales bacterium (SeqCode)
GACAAAAAATGTAATAGAACTCATGCTTACTAGTATAGCGTAAAGTTACCGCTTAGTAATTAAGGAGTAGCCGTATGGCAATCACCAAAACTACCATCGTAGCTAAAACGAGCCAAAAAGCCTTAAGCCGTGCAATCCAGGTAAATGCTATGTATGCGAACATGTAAAGCAAAATGGCACTTAAACCAACGCCATACCACGGCAATGCTTCGGCCTTCGTTACAATACCCCAGAGACTCGCAACCACCGCAATTACTACAAGAAGCGGACGAAAAATCTGCAGCCGTACCAAAAAGAACAGTGCAACAATGCCGCCCAAAATGCTCGCAACCGCCTCGCCGTATTGTGGCGCATTCGTGCAGCTTGCTGAAGTATCGTGGCACAGCCACGCATTAAAAACGTATTTCGTAAGAACCAGCGCAAGCTCCCAAACAACAAGCCCAATAACCGCACCGAGCGCCGTAACAGCAATCAGCTTTCTACCTTCAAGTGGCATAAACGGACGTTGCTTAACTTCTTCGTCTGTTTCGCTCATATTTCTTCCCTCTTATCGTAGTCTTTATTGTACCGTCTTTTTGTCTTTTTTGCCAGTTGATATAGCAATATTTTTTGCTTGAAGGTACCAAAGCGCTCCAACCGAGGCAATAACAACACCGCCTATAATATCAAGCGGCGTATGAACCAGCGCAAGAACCCTGCCCATACAAACACTCACGGTTAGAATTGCCAAAATAATAGTGAGTGTTTTACGCCGCGTTTCAAACCATACCGCTAGCGTGAGGAAAGTTGTAAAAAGTGCGTGGTCCGAAGGAAAACCAGGGTTATTTAAATACAGCGCATCGGGCTTTACGCCAAGAACCTGAAAAGGTCGTTCCCCAACGGGTTGATATACCGAAGCAAGGAGCTTAGCAAGCAAATATGCCGTAAGACCAGCCATAAGAATACGAGCATATGCCTCAAACCGGTGGCCTTTAGGAATCAAAAAAAGCAGGGCATAACCTGCAATTAAAACAATAGGTATGATGGCGCCATCGGCGAAAAGCTTAATAATTACTTGCGTTGTCATATGGCCAGTATACAATGAACAAATGTTCTACGCTACACGAGCCGTCCACTCCGCGCCATAACATATTGTTCGATTCGTCGGGTTGTCCAACCTCTGTTATGAAGCTCGTTTTTGATTTTTCCATAGAGAGCCGTTCGAAAGGCCTGCTCGCTATGAAACCCCTTGCGGTGTGCTATTTCGGCAAAGCTCATTCGTTTTTGTAAATCACGAAATTCAAGTGGGTGAAGCCCTAAAATCTCAGCCCTAAGCTCGCCTTTGCGGTCGTGCCGCTGAAGAATGCGGTCGAACTGTGCGTTGCGCTTTGCCTGCACCCTTTCTTTGCTTCCCAGGCGTGGAGTTGCAGCCGCTACGGCCGTAAAAATAAGTAGCGATGCAAGGGTTTTGGTTGATATTCGCACGTTCAACCTCCTTTTAAGCGGTTCTTTAGTGATTCGCTTATGGTTTTAGTATAGAACGTGAAAATATGTGAAAAGAAAGTCGTTTATACAACATAAATAACGGCATTACCTTAAAAGGTAACACCGCTACTTTATGCTTCATTAATTTAATATTTACGATACAGTCGTGCCAAACAAGTAACCAATGCCGTAGGTAACCACCGAGGCGAGTACCACAATACCCAGCTGGCGAAGGGCACCATGCCACACGTTTTTACCACTTGATTTACTAATATAACCACCTACAATAAGGCCGCCGATAGCCGTAAATACGATCGACATAAGAATTGCTGACATGCCGCCCGTAAATAACCATGGGCCAAGCGGCGCTAAGGCACCGAGCGAAAACAGCACAAACGACGAAATAGCCGCTACCCACGGCGAACCGAGTTCGTCTGGGTTAAAGCCCATCACCTGACGCGCATAAGTACCGGCCAAATGGGTATCGTCGGCAGCAATTTCGTTGGCCGCTTTTTCGGCAGTTGCCTGTTTATGGCCTGTCTTTGCAAGGCTTTCAGAGATCTGGTCGCGTAGAAGCGGTCGATCGCCACCAACAATCAGGCGATTGATATCTGCAAGAACTCCGCTAAAAAGCTCCACCTGGCTTCTTACTGAAATCCATTCGCCCGCTGCCATACTCACTGCACCAGCAATCACACCGGCAAACCCGGCAAGTAGCACGCTGTGCGAAGCGGCCCCAGCACCGGCAACACCAAGTACTAAACAAAGTGTACTGACTAAACCATCATTAACGCCAAGAACAGCAGCCCTTGCACCGCCACGCTGAATTTCTAAGGATCGTTTTGCTAAAATTTCACTGTCTTTTTTTCTATCCATGGGTAAAAGTATATCATTTAACACTAGTCGCCGCCTACCGTTTTAGGTGCAAAAGCGCAGTTATTTAATCGTCCATTTCCAGCTGTGCACTTCGGGCATATCAACACCGTGTTCATCAATGTATTGCCGGTGCTCTACCAATTTACGCGCCATCTCTTGCTTTAGGTAGTCACCTTTAGAACCAAGACCAGGTAAGCGGTCGATCGT
This sequence comes from Saccharimonadales bacterium (SeqCode), assembly GCA_036526295.1. GTDB lineage: Bacteria > Patescibacteriota > Saccharimonadia > Saccharimonadales > Saccharimonadaceae > CAMLKC01. The sequence goes on from DATCYU010000085.1 coordinate 2,548, forward strand.
ATCGATTACTAGGTGGAAGCGGTCAATCTCGTTAAGAACAGTCATGTCAAATGCGGTGGTAATAGTACCTTCCTCTTTGTAACCACGAACGTGCAGATTACGGTTTGCGCGACGATACGTTAGCCGGTGAATTAGCCACGGGTACCCGTGATACGCGAAAATAATGTGCTTGTCTTTTGTAAAGATCGAGTCGTAATCGACATCGCTTAAGCCGTGTGGACTTTCGGTTTCGGGCTCAAGCTTCATAAGGTCAACAACGTTCACCACACGAATCTTCAACTCGGGCAATGCGGTACGCAAAATGGATACAGCCGCAAGCGTTTCCTGCGTTGGCACATCGCCCGCGCAGGCCATAACGACATCTGGCTCACTGTCTTGATCGTTACTTGCCCACCGCCAAATACCGATACCCCGCGTACAGTGTTCGATCGCCTCGCTCATGGTCAAAAATTGTGGAGCTTCCTCGTGCTTGCCACAAATCATAAGGTTAACGTAATTTTGACTCCGCAGGCAGTGGTCCATAACCGAAAGCATAGTGTTGGCATCGGGCGGCAAATAAATGCGTACCGTTTTACCTTTTTTATTCACCAAATGATCAATAAAACCAGGGTCTTGGTGAGTAAAGCCGTTATGATCTTGGCGCCACACGTGCGATGTGAGCAAGTAGTTGAGCGAGGCAATATTTGCCCGCCATGGCAGCTCGTCACACATTTTGAGCCATTTTGCATGCTGGTTAAGCATAGAGTCAACGATCCTAATAAATGCCTCGTAGCTATGGAATAGCCCGTGCCGCCCCGTTAAAAGATAGCCTTCTAGCCAGCCCTCACACTGGTGCTCGCTCAGCATAGAATCCATGACGCGCCCAGCTGGTGCTAAAAATTCGTCGTTTTGCTTATAGTCGGCATCCCACTGCCGGTTAGTAGCTTGAAACACCGAACCGAGGCGGTTCGAAAGTGTTTCGTCGGGGCTAAAGACGCGAAAGTTTTTGTGGAGTTCGTTTTTAGCAATAATATCGCGTAAAAACGGTGCCAGCACTCGCATGCTACTCGTTTGCACTACTGTAGGTGCGGAAAGTTCAAGAGCGTAATCTTTAAAATCGGGCATCTTTAGCTCGCGCATAAGTTTACCGCCATTCGCGTGAGGGTTTGCTCCCATGCGCCGATCACCCGTAGGCGCGAGCTCGGCTAACTCGGAGTTTAGCTGGCCGTCTTCATCAAAGAGTTCTTCGGGTTTATAGCTCCGTAGCCATTCTTCAAGTAGGCGTAAGTTTTCTTTTGGCGCACCATCGCCTACTAGTAGCGGCACTTGGTGCGAACGGAATGTACCCTCAACCGGTAGGCCATCGACTTCTTTTGGCCCCGTCCAACCTTTTGGAGAATTAAACACAATCATTGGCCAGCGTGGGCGTTCGATTTCGCCTTCGTGCTGTGCTCGATGTTTGATTTGCTTAATATCTTTTATTACCGCATCTAGGGTGGCGGCCATGCGTTGGTGCATTTTTTCAGGGTCGTCGCCCTCAACAAAATACGGCGTCCAGCCATAACCCCGCATGAGTTGCTCAAGCTCTTTACGGCCAATCCGCGCCAAAACAGTCGGGTTAGATATTTTATAGCCATTTAGGTGGAGAATAGGCAGCACAACGCCATCAGTCTGTGGGTTTAAAAACTTGTTGGAGTGCCAGGCGGTAGCAAGCGGCCCAGTTTCGGCCTCTCCGTCGCCAACCACACAGGCAGCAATAAGGTCGGGGTTGTCAAATACCGCACCAAACGCATGGCTCAGTGAATAGCCAAGCTCGCCGCCTTCGTGAATCGAACCGGGCGTTTGCGGCGAAACGTGGCTCGAAACCCCGCCCGGAAACGAAAACTGCTGAAACAACTGGCGCATGCCGGCTTCGTCTTGTGAAACGTTCGGGTAAATCTCGCTGTAAGTTCCCTCAAGATACACATTGCCCACAAGTGCTGGGCCGCCATGGCCGGGGCCAGAAATATAAATCATACTCAGATCATCACGTTTAATAACTCGGTTTAGGTGAGCATAAATAAAGTTTTGGCCTGGCGTGGTTCCCCAGTGGCCTAGCAAAAGCCGTTTTACATCGGTAATTTCAAGTGGTCGCTTAAGAAGCGGGTTATCGCACAAGTAAATTTGCCCTACTGAAAGATAGTTGGCAGCGCGCCAATAGGCGTCAATTTTTTTAAGATACGTTTTGCTGAGCGGATTATTTTTGATTAGTTTCATGCCTGAGTTTCTCCCTGAATTTTCATAACTTCTTGTACAATCACCTGCGATTCGTCGGTGTGGAGCATACGCACCGTCACACGTGATCCATGCGCAGAAATTACCTCTTTATTTTGCTCATTCATGCGCGGATCAAGCTGAATTCCTAAAAACTCGAGCCCCTCACTTATACGTGCCCGAATTTTTGGTGCTTTTTCGCCCATACCACCCGTAAACACCAGTGTATCGAGCCCGCCCATAGCCGCCGTTAGTGCACCAATTTGCTTTTTTACGCTATAGCAAAAAATATCCACCGCATCTTTCGCCTGCGTATCATGCGCCTCTTGTTGCAATAGTTCTTCCATATCGGCCGTACTGCCAGATATACCCAAAAGTCCCGAGCGTTCGTTGACCATTTCATCAAATTGGTCGGCCGTTTGGCCTTCGGCACGAGCAAGATATCGTACAATACCGGGATCGATATCACCACTGCGCGTACTCATAGGTACACCCGCTGCCGGCGTGAGTGACATTGTGGTATCAAGTGAGACACCTTCATGCACGGCCGTAAGGCTTACGCCATTACCTAAATGTGCAATGATTACGCGGCCGGCTGCCGTCTCTACACCTGCTATCCGCTCTAACTCACTCAAGATATACGTACACGAAAGCCCGTGAAACCCATAGCGCCGCAAACCTTTAGCCTCATACATTCGCGGCAACGGCAAAAGCCGGGCCACCGTAGGTAGATTATGGTGAAATGCCGTATCAAAACAGGCCACCTGTGGCACACGCGAGAATACTTGCATACAGGTTTTTATGAGTTCGATTTCATTCGGCAAATGCAAAGGATCAAATATAGTCATGCCATGAAGTGTTTGCAAAATATCGGCCGTGACGATGCGCGATTCGTAAAAAAACGGACCGCCATGAACCAGCCGGTGACCAACCGCCGCAAGCTCTTCGTCGGGCACATGGCCACGTACCCACGAAATTACCTCTTTTACCGCTGTGGCGTGATCGGGCGCTTGCAACTGCTTATCAACTACCAACTTGCCAGTTTTATCGTGCACGTTCATGTGCACCACCGAAAGACCAATTCCGCTTATTTCACCTTCAAATAGCCGCACAGCATTACTATGAGCCGTTTCATAAAGCCCAAATTTAATGCTCGACGAACCAGCATTAAGCGTTAAAACATACGGCCGTCTTGTATTCATATCCCCTTTATCATACCAAAATTCTTATGCTTTTGGCACCGGTGAATAAAGAGAACTTAAGCAATAGAATCTGCAAGCGTTTCGATGTCTTCAAAGCTTTCCAATACACGGTCGGCTCGCTCTACAACCGTGGGGCGCG
>DATCYU010000086.1:0-2329 GCA_036526295.1 Saccharimonadales bacterium (SeqCode)
CTTTGTTGCAGCGCGTCGTCAACTTGTTCGTGCAAATAGTCGAGGTCTTTATTGTTCATAATAAAGTGATCGGCAATGGCAATGGGGCCGCCTTTTTCAATGTTTTCAATCTCGGCCCAGTCACGCTCGTCAAGTTGAGCGGGGGTGAGGGGACGAACCGGTCGGTTGGCCATACGATGCTGTCGCAGATGGCGCGGCGCCACAATCGCAACAACCGTGAGTTCGCCGGGAAACTCGTGCTTAAGCGCCTTGTATTCGGTCCAGGTATAAAGACCGTCAGCAACGATGTGGTGCTGGCCGGCCTCTATAAGTTCGTGAATTTGCTTAATAATACGGCGCACAACAAAATCTTTACCTTCTTTAGCACGAAGCTCTTCGCGGATCGGTTGTTCGTTTTCTTGGGTGAGTTCTAAGCCGCGGCGCTTTACTTCGTCTAAAACAACGCCACCAAAGTAAACTTTTGGGTAGCCTTTTTCGGTGAGGTAATCAACTGCTGAACTCTTGCCACTGCCGGCCAGGCCGACAAATGCGATAATCTTGACGTTTTCATGGTGTTTCATTGGTCTTCAGTATACCAAAGATTCCGTAAGGTATACACTAGTGTGTATGCATAACGAAAACCCTTTGCTTGATACCGAGCTTGTTCATAAGATTGATGCCGATTTGGAGCAATTTATAAAACAGTGGCAAACCGACCAGACTATAGGTTCACCTGAGCCTATTGATGCATTCGGAAACATACTACTGCGAGGTGGTAAGCGGCTTCGTGGTGTGCTCGCTGTCAAAAGCTACAAGGCTTTTGGCGGCAAAGATGAGCAGGTAGCGCTTGGTGCAGCTCGTGTTTTTGAGATTATCCAAACATCACTTTTGATTGTTGACGATATTGCAGATCGTTCTATGCTGCGGCGCGGTGGTCCTTCGGTGCATAGCATGCTCGAACATTATGCTACGGAGCATCATTTAAAAGGGAGTTCGCTTCATTACGGACAAGTGCAAGCTATGAATGTGGCGTATGCTGGCGTTCATAAAGCTGCGTATGAGTTGCTACAACTCAAGGTAGATCCCGAAACGGTGCGCCGAGCCTGTAGCCGGTTCCACGAAAATATTCTCGTGACAGTTAACGGCCAGGTTGACGATATTTATAACGAGGTTACCCCAAATGAGGTGACCGAGCAAAATATTGAAGATGTTTTAAAGCGTAAATCGGCCTACTACAGCATTTTAAGCCCAATCGAACTAGGGGCTCAGCTTGCGGGAATTGCGGAACTACCCGAAGAGCTCCGCGCCTACGCCATTCATGCGGGGTGCGCATACCAAATTGCCGACGACATTATTAGTACGTTTGGTCGTGAAGACGAAACGGGCAAAGGGCACAACGACGATATTCGCGAAGGCAAACTGACGCTTCTAACACAATTTGGTCTTGCTCATGCAACGGCAGACCAAAAACAGCTATTGCGTACGGCACTTGGCAATGAAACGCTTACCGACGATATGTGCGACGCGGTGCGAGCGTGTTTACGCGAAACTGGTGCGCTTGAGCATGCAAAAGAACGCCTTACGTTTCACAAAGAACAGGCTCTTGGTTGTCTTGATAAAGCCAAGGCAAGCACGCCGGCCTCACTGGTTGCATATCTTCATGACCTTACCGAATACCTGGTTGCGCGTAAAGCTTAGGCAAGCTGGTATACTAAAGATATGAAACGTCTGGTTGTCATTGACGGCAAAAGTGTCTTTTATCGCGGCTATTATGCCATGCCCGGCCTGAGCCTCAAAGATGGCACGCCCACGGGGGGAGTCTACGGTTTTGCAAGTTTAGCGCTTGAGGTTATTAAAAAGCTCGAACCCGACTACGTGGCAGTTGCCTGGGATAAGCGCGGTACGAGTATCCGCAGGCGTCTTGAGCTGCTTCCTACCTACAAGGCTGGTCGTAAAAAACCACCCGAAGATTTTTTTGCGCAGATCCCCATGCTCAATGAATTGCTCGAGGCCTTTAGCTGGCCTTTGTATGAAACCGACGATTACGAGGCCGACGATATTATGGGTTGCCTTGCCAAACAAGCGGCCGAACATAATATTGAAACCTGTCTTGTTACCAGTGATCTTGATATGCTGCAGCTAGTCGGCCCCCTAACGCACGTCTATGCGCTTAAAAAAGGCTTTTCCGAAATTGTCCAATACTCACCCGAAACCTTTGAACAAAAATATGGCATTACCGTTCACCAGTTTCTTGATTTAAAAGCGCTAAAAGGCGATAGCAGCGACAACATTCCGGGTGTTCCGGGCATTGGTGAAAAAACTGCACTGGGGCTTTTGCAAGAGTTCAAAA
>DATCYU010000087.1:0-3532 GCA_036526295.1 Saccharimonadales bacterium (SeqCode)
AACACCTTGAGGAACGCGATTGGCACACTAATCCGTCGCGAGGTTTGGCAATCTCGCTAGCACTTGAGGCCGCCGAGCTCCTCGAACATTACCAGTGGGGCGATGAACCGGTTGGCGGTCGTAATGAAGTAGGCGAAGAGCTTGCCGATGTATTCATTTATGGCATGCAAATTGCTCAACAAAACAACATTGATATTGCCGAGCACATTCATAAAAAACTTGAAAAAGCCGCCAAAAAATACCCAGCCAAAGATTTTAAGGGTAAAAACGCTGTCGACATGAGAGCCAACTGGATGAAAAACAAACTGGCGCACCGAAAAGAGGGGCTATAATGCTTTCAGATGCTACAAATAAAGCGCTCCAGCAGGCCGCGGCGCAAGAAAATACTTATACGCCAAATGGTGCCGTTGGTAAAGTTTTACGTACAAAACACCTCATTATGTTTGTTGGCCCAGCCGCCACCGGCAAAAGCTACCTCATACACCGTATTGCTGAGCGCGAACCCGATTTTGGGCGTGTGCCATCTTTCACAACTCGCGACGCCCGCACCGACGACGAGCCGGGCATATTTCAGTACATACCACACGACGATGAGCACGTAGCCAAGCTTCTTGAATCTATAAAACATGGCGACGTCGTGCAATACGCCATTCACCCAACATCTGGTCGCATCTATGGTTCGGTTCTGGCGGGTTTCCCAAAAACCTATAACATGCTTACAACGCTTTCGAACATCGTAAACCATTTACGCGAACTACCGTTTGCACATACCTACGTGGTTGGCCTTGTAAATGAGCCCGATACCTGGCTGCAGCGCTTTTATGAACGCTACCCCGAGCCCTCAGGTGAGCGTACAAGGCGCTTACGGGAGGCCGTCATGTCACTCGAATGGCTCCTGGCACCCGAAAACCAAAATCATATTATTTGGGCCGATACTACCGAGGTGGGAGCAGAGAATGCTATTCAAGCGGTTATACGTGCCGTAAAATATAATCAACACGACGGTTCGGAAGCCCGCAAGGTAGCCGAGCGCATGCTGGAACGAGTAAAGAGGGAAGTAAATGACTGAAAAAATCTGTACATTGCTATTTTTACGCAAAGGCGACCAAATTTTGCTCGCTATGAAAAAACGTGGTTTTGGGGCCGATCGCTACAATGGCGTTGGTGGTAAAATTCATCCGAATGAAACCCTCGAACAAGCCTTAATTCGTGAATGCCAAGAGGAGATCGGCGTGACGCCGCTGAGCTTTGAAAAAGTCGCTGAGCATGACTTTCAACAACAGGAAGGCGATGCCCCATGGCGCATGTACGTTCATGCTTACCTTAGCCATGAGTGGGACGGTGAACCAGCAGAAACTGAAGAAATGGCGCCTCAGTGGTTCCATATAACCGAAATTCCATACGATAATATGTGGCAAGACGACATTTTATGGCTGCCCATGGTACTCGAAGGCAAAAAAGTCTTTGGTAATTTTACCTTTGACGAAGCCGACAATATGCTCACTCATAGCATTCGTGAGGTTGCGGCGTTTTAGGAAAATCATATGGAAGTACACCCTTATTGGCACAAGCAAACCTCCGAAAAACCGCTTTTCCCAGATATTGAGTGGAACAAGCCTGAGCAGCGCATGCACCGCGGTAAATTAGGTATTATTGGCGGTAATAAACTGGGATTTGCGGGAGTAGCCGAAAGCTATTCAACCGCACTAAAGGCCGGGGCAGGCGAGGTTCGCGTACTTTTACCCGATGTTTTACGCAAGACTATTCCTAAAACTATTACCGACACCGTATTTGCCGCCACGAATCCCTCAGGCAGTTTGGCACGTGACGCCAAAGTAGACATGCAGGCGCTGGGCGGCTGGGCCGATGCTGTTTTACTGGCGGGTGACGCCGGACGTAACAGTGAAACGGCTATTTTATACGAGGATTTTTTAACCGATTACAGTGGGCCGCTCACGCTTACGCGTGATGCCGTTGATCTTATTAAAAACAGCCCGCAGGCCCTGGTAGAACGGCCCGATACACTACTGGTAGTGTCATTTGCTCAATTACAGAAGCTGTTTCAAAGTGTATATTACCCCAAAATTCTTACTTTTAGCATGCAGCTCACCAGCTTAGTAGAGGCGCTCCATAAATTTACCATTACGTACCCCGTAGCCATTGCCGTGCTCCATAAAGATTTTTTGCTTGTTGCCGACAGAGGAGAGGTAACCAGCACCAAATGGGAGAACCCCATGGCCATTTGGCGCGGTGCCACTGCCGCCAGGGCTGCAGCCTACTGGCTTTGGACGCCAAAAAAACCGCTCGAGGCGGTGACGGCAAGTTTGATAACTCACGAATAATCTATTTCATCTTGGAACGTGGCCCGGCGTACGCCGGGCCAGCCCATGGTTCTTGATGGAGTCACCGCGGGTTCACCTGCCGTTCGGGACCTTCCACGAACAGGACCTTCTCCTGAAGGATGGCATCCCGGAGCCTGTCCTGATGGGCCGGTTCGGTCCACATGGACGCCTTGTTCCCCTCGGTGATGGACAGGATGTGCGTGTGGGGACGCCCTGCAGCGTCATCCGCCTCCCACACCGCACGCTCAACCCGACCGCAGTCGTGTGCGCCAACCTCAAAATATCGCTGCCGTTCCACCGAACTACTCCGTTCCTCGAAGAGCCTGGACTCTTATGCTATAGCATAAAATTAACAGTCGTTCAACACAAAAGTAAAAAGCGATCTGTAAATAAGATCGCTTTTTACTTTGGTACCGCGGGCCGGACTTGAACCGGCACGAGCAAATGCTCACCAGATTTTGAGTCTAGCGTGTCTACCGATTCCACCACCGCGGCAAAGAATGGTTAGCAGCCAGTCCCATGTATTGTACAATAGATAACAGCAGGAATCCATAGATGAACCCTAGTAATCCTCAAGATCGCCAGCACGTTACCCCGCAGGTTCCCCAGCGGCAGTCTATTATAGGCCCCCAGATTCCGGCACGTGATAATTCTACGCCTATGAATGTTGCAGCCGCTTCTATTGCACGCACTCAGCTAAACAGCATTTACAACGGCAACACCACGACGCCGACACCTCAAACCACCCCCGTAGCGCAGGCGGCAGCCGCGCAGCCAACCGAAATAAACCAGCAATCTCTTGAAACCGAAAACCCCTACACTCGCACCCACTCAACTCATGAGCAAATCCAGCTCGAACAATGGAAGCAATACCATAGCGCATGGCAAGACTACTACCGGCAATACTACGAGCGCTACTATTTAAGCCAAGTTTACCAGGCACGCCAGGCGCTCGAAGCCCGTGCGCATGACGCAACACAAGCAGCCGTGGCGCCACCAACCCAATCGCCAGCACCAGCCGCTCACGAACCACTCTCGCGCGACGAAGCAATGTTCGAACTACGCGGTTCACTCTTAGGTCGCATGCGCCAATCTGCCGAAAAAGTACGAAAAAGCCGCCATTTTGTGCCGATCACCTCGGCAGTGGGTGTTATTTTGCTGTTCCTATTTTTGCAGTTTAACCAAATCAT
>DATCYU010000088.1:0-6234 GCA_036526295.1 Saccharimonadales bacterium (SeqCode)
TCCGTATTGCTTTTATCTCCTTTGTGTTAGGTGCTGTGGCAGCCGGTGTCGCCGAGTATCTTTATACCCCTCAGCTTACAGCAATCGCAAATTCGGCATTTGGCAATATGACGGACAAAATATCGTTCAGTCTCTTTAATCTCTCGTCACCGTTTCTTTGGCTCATTCTTATCATAATTTTCATTACATGTGCCGTAGCCTCCATACAGCCGCTTATACGGAATATCTTGCGATCCCCCATTAACGATATACGCAGTGAATAAGAATGTAATATAACTCCTGCTACAGAAATCGCCGAGCTTTTAAACTCGGCGATTTCTGAATATCATATCTTGGTGGCTCCTCCCAGACTTGAACTGGGGACACAAGGCTCTTCAGGCCTCTGCTCTACCAACTGAGCTAAAGAGCCACACATATTGCGTTATTTAGCAACTTTGATCATTTTACTAGAAAAGGACACTTTTCACAAGGTATCAAAAACTGATTGCGAAGGTTCGAGCGCCAAGGTAATCATTTTTTCGATAAGCTGTGAATAGGAAATGCCGGCCTGGCGCCACAGTTTTGGATACATACTAATATTAGTAAACCCGGGCAGCGTGTTTACTTCGTTAACGTACACTGTGCCGTCGTCGGTTAAAAAGAAATCAACCCGCGAAAGCCCCTGGCAGCCTAAAACCTGATACGATTTTTCGGCGAGTGCTTGGATGGCTGCTGCTCCATGCGGTTCAAGATCGGCAGGAATAATTACTTGTGATGTACTCGTTGCGGCATATTTGGCATCATAACTATAAAAATCATCGCCAGGTTTGATTTCGCCAACACCACTTGCCTTGTGATGCGGTGGATTACCAAGCACTGCTACCTCAAGCTCACGCCCCGCAATACCGCGTTCTATCAGTACGGTCGCGTCGTGCTGATGCGCCTCATCGAGCGCGCGTATAAGATCTTCTTCACTATAAACCTTGCTTACACCTACCGAGCTACCGGCCCGTGCCGGCTTTACAAACATAGGACAGCCCAGTTTCATGCTGAGCTTATTGAAATCTGGCAACTCCTCGCCCTCGTAATGCACGGCGTATGGCGCCACATGAATACCAGCAGTCATAAGAATTTCTTTTGTCGCTAGCTTGTCCATACAAATAGCGCTAGCAGTCATGTCGCAACCCACAATAGGAATATGCATGAGTTGCGCTAGCCCTTGCACGCTGCCATCTTCGCCATTCTTTCCGTGAAGAACCGGTAGAATAACATCGGGTTTTACTACGTGGCTATCGGGGATTGTCACGAAACTCCCCGTACCAAGTACCGGTACAAGTTGCGGCGCAGCGTGGGTCTCGCCGTTAATTTTATCGACGAGCCACCATTTACCATGACGGTCGATGTAACCTAGTACCACCCTAAACTTTTCGTCGTCTAGTGCAGCATACACGTTCCGCACTGAAGAAATAGAGACATCGTGCTCGGACGATTCACCGCCAAAGAGTAGGAGTACAGTCTTGCGGTTCATATTATATTTAGTATACCACTTTATTTGCATGTCAAGCCACAATTACTCGCCGTATCTGTTCTATAATAGAGACATGGAGAGAGTACCACTTGCGGAGCGAATGCGGCCTACTACCCTTGATGAAGTGATTGGCCAAACGCATCTTTTAGGCAGCGGCGAGATTTTACGACAAATTGTAAAAAGTAAAGAGCCCGTTAGCCTTATTTTATGGGGGCCGCCCGGTAGTGGCAAAACCACCCTTGCCCGTATTATTGCCCGCGAAACCGGTGCCGAATTTATAGAACTTTCGGCCGTAACGAGTGGCAAAAAAGATGTTGAACGAGTTATTGAACATGCCCGACAAAACTGGAACCTTAAGCTTCGTACGGTTTTGTTTGTTGACGAAATTCACCGCTTTAACAAGGCGCAGCAAGATGCATTTTTGCCCCACGTAGAGTCTGGCCTTATTACGCTTATTGGCGCCACCACCGAAAACCCTAGTTTTGAGGTTATTACACCACTACTTTCGCGTAGCCGCGTGCTGGTACTTGAGCCGCTTTCTAAAGACGAAATCATTACTATTTTAAAACGTGCCGCAAAAGAACTAAACGCCGCAAAACGCGTTACGCCAAAGGCAATTGACTACCTAGCCGAACTTTCGGGCGGCGATGCCCGCGTGGCACTAGGTAACCTTGAGCTCGCACTTTCGATTGAAAACAAAGTGACGCCCGAAGTGGTTAAAACGGCCGCCCAAAAACGCGTACCGGGTTACGACAAGGCAGGCGAAATGCACTACAACGTTATTTCTGCCTTTATAAAAAGCATGCGCGGCGGCGACGTTAACGCAACGCTTTACTACCTAGCCCGCATGCTTGAGGCTGGCGAAGACCCTAAATTTATTGCTCGCCGTATGATTATATTTGCCAGTGAAGATATTGGCCTAGCCGGAAACGGTGCCTTACAGCTCGCACTTAATGCTTTCCAGGCCGTTGAGCGCATCGGTATGCCCGAAAGTAATTACGTGCTGTTCCACGTTGCAACCGCGCTTGCCAAATCAGCCAAATCGCGCCAAACAACCGAGGCTATGGGAAAGGCCCAAGCCCTCGCGCGCCAGTACCCCAATGCCCCCGTGCCACTTCATTTGCGTAACGCGCCAACAAAACTCATGAAAGACTTAGGCTACAACAAAGATTATAAATGGGAAGCAGATTTTAAACACACAAAAGGCTTTTTACCCGACGAACTAAAAGACGCGCATATTTTTTAAGGTATATGCCGGCGTAGTATAACCCCCTGGTTTGGTTCAAGAGCAATAATATTACCCTCGGCCCAAGCAACCGACGAATGAGTAGAATAAATAACCGCTCCGTCAACATTTTTGGCCTTAGCTTGCTTGTCGGACATATTAAGTACAATTAAAAACTCCTCGTCTTCTATGCGCCGCGTAAAGCCAAAAACATGTTCGTTTTCGCCTTGCCAGTACCCATAATGCCCGGTGTGAAGTGCCTTGTTTTTTCGTAGTTTTAACAGCGTGCGGTAAAGATTAAGCGATGAGTACGGGTCGCTTATTTCTCGGGCTACGCTATAGTCGGTGTAGTCATGGGGCAGCGGCAGCCATGGGGTAATTGTGCTAAACCCGCCGTTTGCTTGGTCAGACCACTGCATTGGCGTGCGCTCGGGGTCGCGCCCAAGACCAGGCACATTATGTTCAAATGGGTCACGCACCGCCTGTGGTGGTATTTGCACATTATGCATACCCAACTCGTCGCCATAGTAAATAACTGGAATGCCCGGTAGCGTTAGCTGCAACATGGCAATGAGCTTTGCACCTTCTTCGCCCACCCGAGTGGCAAGCCGCGGCTGGTCATGATTGCCAAAACAGTAAAAAGGCCGTAAATCACCACCCGAAAGTTCTTCGAAATTATCAATAAATGCCCGGAATGCAGCTGCACTATATTGAGTAAGTGTTCCTTCGACGTTAAATGGTGCAGCAACTTTAGGGTAAACCGAATACATGTTTATATATTGAGCCTCGCGGTTCATTTGCGGGTCGATATAATCTTCGAATAGTATGATGCGGTCGGGATACTTTGCCACCGTTCCTCCAATTTGCCGCAAGTACTCATATAGGCTGTCGCCATATCGGCTTCTTGTAGTCAACTGGCTACTATACGGGTCGTCGCCTTCTTTGTAGTTAGGGTTTGGCGGGTTGTCCTCAAGTAACGTAAGGTCTTTGGAAAGCCACCGCACAGCATCGGCCCGGATACCATCAACCCCTAGCGAAAGCCAAAAATCAAGCACGTCGGTCATAGCACTTCGCACGTCAGGGTTGTCCCAGTTTAAGTCGGGTTGCTCTTTTAAAAAGCTGTGTAAATAGTACTGCCCGGTTGCCTCGTCAAACTCCCAAGCCGAACCACCAAACACGCTTAACCAGTTATTAGGTGGAGAGCCGTCGGGTTTAGGGTCATGCCACACGTACCAATTACGTTTAGCACTATCTTTCGACCTTCGTGATTCTACAAACCAAGGGTGCGCCCATGAGGTATGATTTGGCACATAATCAATCATCACCTTAATCGTTCGCTTGTGCGCCTCATGTAACAGTTCTTTAAAATCGTCGAGCGTACCAAAAGTCGGATCAACATCGTAGTAGTCTGACACATCATAGCCATAGTCGGCCATGGGTGAGGTAAAAAACGGCGATATCCAAATAGCGTCAATGCCAAGCGATACTTTTCCACCCTTGATATAATCGAGTTTTTGAATAATGCCGCGTAGATCACCTACGCCATCGCCATTAGCGTCTTTAAAGCTGCGCGGATAAATTTGGTAAATGCCGTTGACGTGTTGCCATCTGGTCATAGTGTTATTGTAGCAAACTGCTTATGTCGCCTCTAGTCACATATATCATTGACAAATTATTTGCTTACTGACACTATTAAGTTGTTTATGAGGGCCATATCACGATCACTAGAGAAACGTGATATACTATACGTAACAGCAATGGAAGTACATAGTTTATGAAAATTGCCATGATGGTGCGAGCTTTTATGGCTTCACCTGTGCCTAATGACATTGCCTACTCTCCTACGAGCGTGGCTATCTCTATTGCAGAGGGCCTCGGAGCCCGGGGTCACGACGTTACCTTTTTTGGACCAGAGGGCACCAAACTTGGTAATAACGTAAAGGTTGACACCCACAATATTCGACCGCTCGCCACAACAGCCCAGCAACTCTATGAGCTCGTTGCCTCAACCGATCTGTTTCAAGACTACGTTCCTAGTTTGTACGACCAGTATATGGCCCGTGATATGTTTGAACGCGCCAATAGTGGCGAGTTTGACGCGCTTGTTTTTCACCACCCCGAATCGGCCATGGGACTAGCCAAGCTCTACCCGAAAGTACCAGTACTTTACGTACTGCATGATTTTATTGACGATCGACGTCGCCAGGTGTTTGAAATGCACCTTTCGCCCAATCAGCATTTTGTTTCGATTTCAAACAGCCAGCGGCGCGATGCACCCGATTTTCCGTATGTCGACACCATTCACAACGGTATAGATACCGATCTTTTCTCGTACAGCGAAGATGCTGAAGATTACCTTATGTACGCTGGCCGAATTGTACCCGACAAAGGAGCCAAAGAAGCCGTACAAGTTGCTTTGCAAACAGGGCGCCGCCTTATTATTACCGGCCAGTACTCGCCCGTAACGCAGTGGTATTTTGACGAGCACATTAAACCTCACCTTAACGACCGCATTTTGTACCTGGGCCAGATCGACAAAACCCAAATGGCTAAATACTACCGAAAAGCCGCTGCGCTTTTGGTGCCAATTCATTGGGAGGAACCGTTTGGTCTTACCATGGCCGAGGCAATGTCGTGTGGTACGCCAGTTATTGCCTTTCACCGTGGTTCCGTACCCGAGATTATTGAAGACGGAAAGACCGGCTTTATCGTTGACAACACCTCGGAAATGATCGACACGATTGAAAACATTGGTAAAATTAAGCGTCGCGACTGCCGAAGCCACGTTGAAAAAAACTTTACCATTACTACCATGGTCAATCGCTACGAAAAGGTGCTGCATAATGTTATTTACAGCACGCCACCTAAAACCAAGACCTTTATTGAAGGTGTTAAGTTGATTTCTGAGAAGATTGCTGATCAGCTGCGCTAGAAGTGCTGTCTTCATTCAGTAGTGCCGCAAGCACCCCGTTTGTCCAACCAAAACCGTCTTGTAATGGGTATTCACCACCACCGCCCACGGCCGATGGATTTACGACGTTATATTTTTCAACCATTTTGCCTTTTTCTTTGAAAATTCGTAAATTGGTGTCGATCCAGCGATGCTTAATAGTATTTGCTAAGTGGTGGTAGCCATAGTTACGGAGTCCTTCAATCACTACCCAATGAAGTGGCGCCCAGCCATTTGGTGAATCCCACTGCTGGCCAGTTTCTACCAGGGAGGTTATGAGCCCGCCATCTTTTAAAAAGTCTTTTTCAAGCCGCGCGGCTACCTGTGCCGCTTGTTTTGCCGTGGCGATTTTAGCGTACAGCGGAAACACCCCCGCAAGTGTTAAGCGGCGCGTAGGAGTGGCGTGGTGGAAATTATAATCAACAAAAAACCGATCAGCCGTGCTCCAGCAATATTTTGTAATGCCGCGCTTACGTTGATCGGCCGCAGCTTGAAACTTGCGGGCCAAAAGCGGCTGCTTTAAGAGCCTATACGTTTCGGCGATGGTTTCTT
>DATCYU010000089.1:0-3489 GCA_036526295.1 Saccharimonadales bacterium (SeqCode)
GTTATTGGTAAGGGCGGTGAGGTTATTAACAAAATTACAGCCGAAACCGGTGCCGAAATCGACATTAAAGACGACGGTCTTATTACGGTGGCAGCTGCCGATACAGCCAAAATCGAAAAAGCCATTAACTGGATCAAGAGCCTTACGGAAGAGCCCGAAGTTGGCAAAATCTACGAAGGCAAGGTCGTCAGCATTAAAGACTTTGGCGCTTTTGTAAATATTATGCCAGGAACCGACGGCATGCTTCATATTTCAAAGATCTCTGACAAACGAATCGAAAAGGTGACCGATGTGCTTCACGAAGGCCAAATGGTCAAAGTAAAGCTTACTGGCATTGACGAACGTGGGCGTCTGAGTCTCAGTATGAAAGAGGCAGATCTTTCGTAGCTCTACCCGGCACTATATAAAAATCGCGGCATCTCGCCGCGATTTTTAGTCGATCAAGCCTTCGCGCTTTAATTTAGGAATGGTTTCGTGTTCCATAATTGAGCCAACTTTAATGTCTTTTGGCACGTCTGAAGTTATCCAGCGAATTTCTTCAACTTCGCTACTTGGGGTAATGTCGCCACCCCAACGTTTTACCAGGTAAACGTCCATATGTACATTTACCTCAGGGCTATTAGCGGCCGGTGCCGAGTTTTGATCAAATAGCTCAAGGTCGTCCTCGGTAACATCAACCGTAATTTCTTCTTTCAGTTCGCGAATAAGCGCTTGTTTTGAAGTTTCGCCGGGCTCAATTTTGCCACCAAGGTGAATAAAAAATTCTTTGCCCTGCGAACGCTCAACAAGCACCTTACGCTCAACAATAATAATGCCACTTGCTTTATAAATGTCGTCTGTGCTCATATATTTACTATACACGCCAAACAGGCAATGCTTTTGTTATTATGTATGTATGACAAAGCAAGATGGGCGTGGCTTTACAGTTGTTGAGCTGTTGATTGTTATTGTTGTCGTTGCTATTCTTTCTGCGGTAGTAACGGTAGCCTATAGTGGAATTGCTCGTAATGCCGATAATAACGCACGTATTACAGCGGCAAAAGATTGGTACAAAATATTTCATACGTACCTTACACTAAATGGACAATATCCTAACGAGACGCTTGATCGGCATTTTTGCTTAGCCTATGGGTATGCCACCAATCTCGACATAAATGCCGACGAAGACTGTTTTATGAAGTCGAACGTTAAACATCCGAGCACTATTCCACTTACTGCGCTCAAAACGACCGCATCGTTCCCGTCGTATCCAAAAGGCTGGCTCACCAACGCAAGTGGTACCGACATCTACGTTGGAATTAGTATGCGTTCGCACGACGCTCTCGTGGTTTCGCCAACTGACGGCACGGTGCTTCAGGCAAAATATCGAACACTTCAGTACTGGCTCGACGGAGCTAATAAAGACTGTGTTATACGTCCAATTGCCGTTGCTGGTCCAACCACTGGTACTTGGGCGGAAAGTACCAACACCTATACTTCAAGTGACGGAAAGGTCACGCGCTGTGTTGTTTTACTGCCCGATCCAGCAGTGTAAAATAAGTAAGAGAGGCAAAATGAGCAAGCAGCAAGCACTAAATCAGATACGCGAAGACATTCTGGAACACAATATCTGCCCTGATTTGGCGGCGACCGCTACAAACTTAGTTATGGGCGACGGAAACTTACACGCCGAGATTGTTTTTATTGGCGAAGCACCTGGTAAAAACGAAGACGAACAGGGGCTACCGTTTGTAGGCGCGGCCGGTAAATTCTTAAACGAAATGCTGGCCCAGGCTAATTTAGAACGTTGCGACGTATATATTACGAATATTGTTAAATACCGCCCACCAAATAATCGTGATCCTTTGCCAGACGAAAAAAAGGCCTTTTGGCCGTATCTGGTGCGCCAGCTTGAGGTAATTGATCCAAAAGTTGTGGTAACACTTGGCCGACATAGTATGGAATACTTTTTGCCTGAAGCTAAAATTAGCAGCATTCATGGTGAAGCCAAGCGAATTACATTTGGTGATAAAAAGCTGGTGATTGTGCCGCTCTATCACCCGGCAGCAGCGCTCTATAATGGTGGTATGCGCCAAACGCTCATAGAAGATTTTTTGCGTGTGCCAAAAGTTATTGAAGTGATCAAAAGTGGTAAATAGGCCCTAAAAAGCGAAACGCCAGGCTGGGGAGCAGAGCTCGACCTCGTTGCCTGGCATTGTCGCCGCAATCACTCCTTTCGGGAGTTGTTGTAGGGAGGCAGAGCCGGGTGGCTACTGCTTTTTGCTGAGCAGAGACTTGATGTAGAGGGGGTAGAAACCGATGTACACCCAGGCGCATACCTGGACGATCATGAAACTGATCGCAAGGCCAACCGGCGAGGTGCTACTGTGCTCCTGCGCGGCGGTCGTGACGAGCTGGATCGACTGGTAGATCGCGATGGTGCACAGCACGAGGTTTCCCGTTGCTGCGCATATGGTCACGACAAGACCGATGGTCCTCTCGATGGCCCTCCGTCGTGCGAGCCGAGCCTCACGCTCGGCCGCATGCTCGGCAACCGTTCGACGGTACTCCTCGTTGATTCGGTCGGGGTCGGTGCTCAAAGGTGCTCCCAAGGGGTGAGTGATTGGGCTAACCTCACTATTATATACCAAAATAAGCATAAAGTCAATGGTATAGACTTGCCAGAACCGCTTTCGCCTGCTATACTAAGGGTTACTAGACCGCAGCGTATTCTGAAATCTGCCGAAGCTGCATCTTATGGGACTCGTTTGTAATTAACTAATGAAAAACTACTCGAAAGGTGAATAGTATTTATGGGTCAACGAAGACTCGCAAGCGCCCAGGGCGACGATATATCAAAGCGTCCACAAGGGCAAAAGCAAAAATCAAATAATACCGTGTTAAACAACACCACAACCCGCAAGGGTGAGGTGTTTCGCGCGCAGCGCCGGGTGAGCGAAAACGTCAACCTACGCGCCTCGCAGCACATGATCAATGTACCGGTAAATAAATCAATTTATAACGGCTATGGTGGCCGCCAGTTTAGCTTGGCCGACCAGCCAAAACGGCCAAAGGCCCCACGCCCAACCCTTAAGGTTATTCCTATTGGTGGTGTTGGCGAAATGGGTATCGGTAAAAACATGACAGCCATTGAGTACGATAACGATATTATTGTTATCGACATGGGCTTTTTGTTCCCGGGTGCCGATTACCCCGGAATCAACTACATTACTCCTGACATTACGTATCTTGAAGAAAACAAGCACCGTATTCGCGCGCACATTTTTACACATGGACACCTCGACCATATCGGCTCGTTCCGTCACTTTATTGATAAAATTCCAGCGCCCGTCTATGCCACTAAATTTACTACCGGTATGCTCCAGCGCACTATGGAGGAGGCCACAACGGGCTTTACGCCCGATTACCACGTACTTGACCCTGAATCGCATGAACGCGTTCAGCTATGCGACAGCTTTAGCGTTGAGTTGGTTCGCGTTAACCACTCCA
>DATCYU010000090.1:0-3164 GCA_036526295.1 Saccharimonadales bacterium (SeqCode)
GAGCCGTGGTACTGGCCGGTACAACGGGCGGTGTTACATTACCGCGTGGTTGGTTTTGAGCAAGAATTTCAAGGTTACCACCACCGTTTACAAGATACGTGCCTTGGTTTCCGCCCGAGTCATTCAAAAATACTGTTCCACCAAGCGCACCGTTAGCATCGTTAATATGATAGCCAGTACCTACTGAGGCGTAATGGTTAATGGTTTCACAGTCGAGGTTCATCCAAACCGGTGTATTGGGGCCAGCAGAGCCATCGGTTACCAGGGCTGTATTACATTCCTCGGCCTCGGCACGTAGCACAGATACCCCGTGTTTGTCCGAGCCCGATGCTGGAATATAAAAGGCGTAGGCGCAATAAGCGGCAAATAACCTTTTAGCGGCAACGTGGGGGCCAAGCGAGTAGCCGTAGTAGTAACCCTCAACCGTCATGCTTTCCATGGGCTGATCGGCATAGTTAAGAAGTGCCGGCATAAAAATACCTGTTGACCATGAATGAGTCGGCGCGTTGTTAAGCAGGTTACTCGGCACATCATTAACAAGTGCCGCAACCGTACCAATCGAAGCTTCAGCCATACCACGAAAATCAAATGCAGCGAGGGTTGGGTTGGCAGGGCAAACCACCGTAACGCCATCAACCCGAATCATCATGTTATTAAACGTACCGCCAGTTCCGTAGCCTTGTTGCGGCGTAGGGCCGCCAATAACTGATGGCAATCCATACGTTGCGTCTACTGTAAGCCCAGTTAGATTTGTAATAAGTACCGGGCCAGCCTTTTGCGCAACGGTTTGCTGCCAGTGCGGCAGAACCGATGCCTCGCTACCACCGCGAATCACTGCTATTAACTTTGTACCACTTGTAGGCACGATTGGCATTGAAATAATAGCATTGCCAGCATTTGCCGTTGTTGGGGGTGATGCCAAGAGGTAAATTTTGTTTGAGAGTATAAGCTCAAAATAATTTTGGTGGCTTTGCGCATAGGTAATACCCGCACTCCAGGCGGCACGAACCGCTGCAGTGTCGTCGTGTGTGCCATCGCCATAGGCGCCGTAATCGTCCGGGCAAAATTGCCATGGCTTAAGACGCACACTTGTATTTGAAAAATCCCACGTACCAGTGAGGGTGTTACCTCCAGTTATTTGAGCAGAGGTGCTTGCCTTGGTTAGGTTTGCCTGTGCAGTGGTATCCATTTTAGACGCTGGAATGCTGGCGTCTTGAATTTGTGCGGCACTAACGCTGCTATTTTTTAACGTGCCGTCAGTATTATGCGACTGCGAGAGGTAGTCATTGAGTATACTGCCCCACGTGTTGCTGTCACTTCCCGGCGTTGGTAATCGTGACATAGCTCCCCCGTTCTTGCTTATGCCTAATCTATCTTTATACTATATGGCGCCAGTATAGCGGAGTCAAGTTGCATGTGTGATAAGCTATATGTGCAGCACATGTGTATAGGCGAATCTGGGAGTTGGAATGACGAGCGATGAAGCACCCGCTGACAAGCGCAGGAAGCGCACCAAGCGTCCGCCGTCCGAGCTGGAGGTTGCTGGCGAAGACAGGCGTCATCGTCGCGGAAGCGGGTATGACGAGTATCCCGAAAGGTTGCCCCGCAACCCACCCCTGGGTGGGCCGGATGCGACTGAACGTCGAACAGGGATGACGCCACGCACAAGCTGACCGCTGAGGCTCCCGCTGCTCACCCGAGCGGCGGGAGTCTCAGCCCTATTCCTTATGACATTATTGTAATAACGCAAATAATAAGTACGGCAAGCTGGGTTATAACACCAAACCACGAACTCACCTCGCGCTGTATTCTACAGTGCCAATCCCAATAGAGTGTCACTAATTTACTTTTTAGTTTAGGCAGTACAATTGTTAGCACATCAAGATCGGGCGCTGCTGCAAAAAAGGCACCAAGCCCAATACTTAAAGCCGCGTCAGGGTGCAGTTGCAGCGCAAACCATATAAGCGCGGCGCCAATCGTAAAATCTATAGGTATGCGCACATAGGTTTTCCAGGTTGGGTGGTACGGTGCCATAGTTTCTTGCCAATGCGGAATAGAATCAAGCAAAAAATGGCTCGCTACGGCAACGGGAACAACAAGCATGGGCTCACGCAGCACTAACCCGAGTGTTACACCTGCGGCAATATGCGGAGCAACTAACATACTTTTACTATAGCACCGCTACATTGAATATTTGCGTAGAAACTTACCTCGAAGCCACATAACCAGTAGCAGGTATGTTCCCACGAGGAATACCAAACACAAGAAGTATAGTGGCGGTAGCATTTGGAATCCAAGGCTACTTGCAAGCGGTGACATAGGTAAGAGCACGCCGGCCGCAACTACGCTCAAGCACGTAATGGCAAGCCATTTACTTGGGCGACTCTTATAAAATGGTACGCGGTTGGTGCGAATAATAAACACTACCAAAACTTGGGTGGCGAGTGATTCAACGAACCAGCCGGTTTGGAACAGTGATTGGTTGGCGTGAAAGAGCCATAACATGGCGCCAAAGGTCAAAAAGTCATAGAGTGAGCTAATGGGGCCAAAAAAGAGCATGTAGTATTTAATGAACTTGATATCCCAGTGGCGTGGTTTACGAAGCGACTCTTCGTCGACGTTGTCGGTCGGAATACTTACCTGAGAAATATCGTACAGCGTATTATTAAGTAAAATCTGGCTTGGGCTCATAGGCAAAAACGGCAAAAAGAACGACGCACCAGCGGCCGAAAACATATTACCGAAGTTAGAGCTCGTGCCCATCAAAATGTATTTAATGGAATTACTAAAGGTACGGCGCCCTTCAATAATGCCGTCGGCAATAACGTCGAGCCCTTTTCGAAGCAGCACAATCGAGGCAGCGTCTTTGGCAACGTCTACCGCGGTGTTAACCGATATACCAACGTCAGCACTTTTAAGCGCTGGAATGTCGTTAATGCCATCACCCATGTAACCTACCGTGTGGCCAGCGGAACGTAAAAGCTCAATAACTCGTAGCTTTTGGCTTGGCGTAACTCTGGCAAAGACCGTGCATTCAAGCGCTGCTTTTTGTTGTTCTGCCTCGCTAAGTTTCATAAGGTCATTGCCTAAAATAATGCGCTTAATTGGTACACCTACTTCGTCGCAAATGTGCTTCGTGACAAGGTCGCTGTCGCCGGTAACAA
>DATCYU010000091.1:0-2561 GCA_036526295.1 Saccharimonadales bacterium (SeqCode)
TTTGGCATTTTCAAGTTCCCACACCGACCACTGATTGTGCGTGCCGCCTTCTACCTGGTGCGCACTGGTTGCGGCACCCCAGAGGAATCCCTTTGGAAACCGCAGACTGAATTTTTTCTGCATACTTACCTATTATACGCCATCATGCTGTAGAATAAGGTCATGATTGGAACGCTCCTTCGCCTTTTATGGCGTGTGTTTGTGGGGATTATCGCCATTGCTCTCGCCTACGAAACGGTGTTTTTATTTTACCCGTACCTTCAGCATCACCTACCTTTCATGGTAGACATTGTTTTGCTCTATCTGCTTATTGCCTATTTTGGTATTCCGTTTTTGGTACGCCTTTGGCATTTGGTTTTGCGCCCGCGACACCTACCCCTCTACGCAACGAGTACCGACGGTTGGTCGAGCGACCCCATAAATATTGCGATTGTTTGTAAAGATAAATATCAGCTTCAAGAAGCAATGCGAAAAGCCGGATGGTACGAGGCCGACCCAGGCACGCTTAAAAGCGCGCTGCATCAGGCATATGCAACACTGTTTAACAAACCCTACCCTAACGCTCCTTTTAGTAAATTGTATTTGTTCGGTCGCCATCAAGACATCGGGTTTCAGATTCAAACAGGTAATCCTCCCACGCCACGACATCGTCATCATATTCGTTTTTGGCAGGTTCTGCCCGACGACCCAGATAAGCCACACCAGCACGTAACGTTCTGGCAGAATATCTTTCAACTTTTCGTAAAAAGAAAACGCCAAATATGGATAGGCGCCGCCACCCATGACATTCGCCCGTTTGCACTTCGCATACAAAACCTGCAAGTAACTCATCAAATCGATAAAGATACTGAAAAAGAGCGTGATTATGTCATTCAAACGCTTACTTCGGCCGGTCTTATTCGTCGTAGCGAAACCATACCTGCCGGCGAACCCATTAAGTTTCGCGGGCAAACCTTTGGCGTTAACATTGTAACCGACGGTACTCTGCACGTGCTTGAACTCAAGTAGCTAAAAAGCTTCTAAAAAGTGTTGCACCTCATCTTCGGTCACGAGACTCATTGCCAGGAGCGCACGAATAAGTTCTACGAGCTCGCGCGGCTCAATCATTGTCATACGGTCAAAATCGAGTTCGCTAATGGGCTCATCGGCTTCGTCGTCCGCATGGATTTCGTGGCCGTTGATCGCAAAGCCGAGGTTTGTCCATTGACTTACCGTTGATGCTTCAAGGTCAATCTCGAACTCATGCCGTGCAAATAGTTCAATGGTCGCCTGTTCAATTTCATGGGGGTTGCCCGCCTTAGCTCGCACTGATTCTGGAAGGTTTGAATCTTTAATTTCCCCTGCAAGCAACGAAACCGCCTCTGGACTCAACTCGCCCACCCCAGAAAACTCGGTAATGCCAATAACGATACTATCGCCGCCAAGCTCAGCATAAAAATCGTACGAGGCATGTACGCCATCGTCATACTCCGCCTCTTGGTCGAGCATAACATAATCACTTGTATCGCCCGTGTCCTTGTTATAGTCAATAGCACGTGCGTATGCCGGCGCTAGCAGCAGGCCGATAAGAGCTTCACGAAACCTATCGTCTGTTTCGGTATCATAAAACCCCACTTCTCTTTGCGGCCGCTCCATAGGTACCTTAACTGTGACAGGTTGCATGTTTCCACGCAAGCATAGCCAGTTTGTCTACAAAGCTACTGTGTCTTCGCCAAAATGTTTTTGAAGGCGCATAACAATACTGCCTTCGTGACGACCAAGTTTTCTGCTGAGCTCTTTCACCGATACACCCTGCAAGAATTCTTGCTTTAACAGGTCATCGTCATTGGCTTTCCATGGGCGATAGGCATTGGGGTAGGTTTCACGCATTTTAGCGATTTTTTCAGACCAGCCAGAGGCTTCTTTTTTTGCTTTGGGCGGAGCAGTTTTACGTTTTTTGGCTGCTTCTACAAGGTGAGCGAACTTTTTACTGTCGTTTTCGGCGCGTACGCGAAGCCGTTCATCAATTACCTGAGCATCCTCACTCACCGCCAGCGCCATTCGGTTAATTCCCGTTAGGTATAGGTTTGCTAAATTTTTGACACGGCTCAGTGCCACATAACCCATGCCCTCAACAAACGCTTTTCGTAAATCAATCCGGGCCGCATCAAGCGTCATACCCTGACTTTTATGTACCGTAATGGCCCACGCCAGGCGTAGCGGTATTTGTGAAATACTCGCCCGCTTTTTGTCGCCGTCGCGAAGCTCCCAGGTGTCGGGTGTCATGCTTACAGTGTGGCCATTACGAAATGTCACAACTGGGTATTCGGTAGCTGGCTCAAAATCAATCACCTCACCAATACTACCATTTGCATACTTGCGGTCGGTCGCGTTTTTAACCGCCATATCCAGCGCACATTTTTTGAGGCGTAAAACCTCGGGCGCAAGCACCGAGCGCTGCAACGATTCAACATAATTTGCCGAACCCGTTGTAGCCTGAGTGTAAAATAGTTCGTCACCCGGTAGCTCATTTAGTTTTTGCTCGTTAATGCGGTCAACGTCTATATTGACGGTGTGAAGCT
>DATCYU010000092.1:0-6497 GCA_036526295.1 Saccharimonadales bacterium (SeqCode)
AGACCCTATTACCAAAAAGGACAGCTACATTGCACCTGATGGCTACGACGCGATCAAAGATGATGATGCCCACCAGTGTAGCGACGCTCAACCTAACGTTGGCACCATTGTACCAACAAAAGTTAGTGGGTCAACCTACCAAATTAATGTAAGTGTGGTTGCCGGTAATCACCCGCTGCAGCAACTCGACATTAAGGTTGGAAGCGTCATTGTTGCCTCACTCCCAATTAGCTCACCAGGGACATACTCGGCTAACTATACCTTCACAACAGCCGGTAGCCAAACGATTACGGCAACCGTTACCGACTCGGTCTTCTACACAAACACCGGTACTCAAGCCTTCACGCCTGACGTAGCGACAGGCAGCCAACCGGGTCCGGGCAACTGAAGGCGTTGGTTACAGAATAACGGATAAGAAAAACACCACCCGCGACGGGTGGTGTTTTTATATGCACTTTGAAGCTATCGTTGTTTATCAACAAGATCGAGCAACATAGATTCACGATCTTTTGAAGGAATCGGGCGTCGCTCGGCTTTTTGTTTGCCTTGTTGCATAGCGTGTTGTTTTTCATTTACCCGCGTAGGTTGGTTCCCGCTGCCACTGCGGCCTTGCTGTGAACCCGCTTGGCGGTGTGCTTGGTTTTTATTACCGTTTTGCTGCGGTAAAGGCTTTTTGCCAGCTGGTTTTTGCGTTGGCTGAGCCTCGCGCTGCTCAACAAGGCGAGCAAACATCATACGTCCTGCAGCCGTTTGAAGGCTACGAATAATCTCAACCTCAACCGCACGCCCAATCAACTTGCTTGCATGCTCCACTACCACCATGGTGCCGTCATCAAGGAACCCAACGCCCTGGTGAGTGTCCTGACCTTTTTGAACAAGCTCGAGTCGCATGCGCTCACCTGGTAGGTGTGCCATGCGAAGACTTTGGGCAAGCTCGTTAACGTTCACTACTTCAATACCCTCTACTACGGCAACCTTGTTCAGGTTATAGTCGATCGTACAAACTGCTGCGTTATTCTTTTTCGCCAGCTTCAAGAGGCGTTCGTCGACACCCTCTTCAGCCTTGCTGCCGTCTTGCAAAATCTCTACCTCGACTTGTGGAATATTTTGGAGCTCCGTTACGACATCAAGGCCATACCGAGCCCTGGCTCGTTTTTCGTGATCAGCGTTGTCTGCGAGGAACTGCAGTTCTCCTATAACGCTACGGGGAATAATAAGCACGCCGCCCACAAAGCCTGACTTAGCAACGGCTACGATTCGACCATCGATAAGCACCGAAGTGTCGACATATATTTGCTTTACTTGCCTTTTTGATGCCTGTCGCGGTAGTTTAACTACCAGGTAGGTAGTTTCGGCTAAAAGCGCTAATACCGATACGAGGATAAGTGTTTCCATGGGGAGTTATACCCCTTTCTCTTGCTACTGCAAGTAATCTATGAGTGCTTGGCGAAGATCACCAACACCTTTAATAAATGAATCCTTTGCAACCGTTTTAGGTGCAATTGCTTGGGTAAAGCCCAGCTTTTTGGCTTCGGCTACACGACGATCAGCCGCCTGGACGCTTCGTATTTCGCCACCAAGCCCCACCTCGCCAAATACGACTAACTTGTCGTCGAGTCGTTTTCCAGCAGCCGCGCTGGCAATTGCCATACAAATAGCAAGATCCGCCGCTGGATCATTCAGCCGTAGGCCGCCCACTACGTTAATATAGATATCTTTGTCGGATAAATTCAGTTTCGTGCGCCGTTCTAAAACGGCAATAAGCAGATTAAGGCGGTTGAGGTCAAAACCCGAAGCTGTACGTTTAGGATACCCGAAACTTGTTGGATTGACAAGGGCTTGGATCTCTACCAGTAGCGGCCGCGTGCCTTCAAGCGTTGCCATAACAATCGAGCCGTCGGCATTTTGACGCTCCGCTAATAACGCCGCCGATGGGTTTTCAACTATCCGTAAGCCTTCCTCTTGCATTTCAAATATGGCAGCTTCACTGGTAGAACCATAGCGGTTTTTTACTGCCCGAACAACTTTAAACCCGCCATAGCGATCACCCTCAAACTGCAGCACAACATCTACTAAATGCTCGAGCACTTTAGGCCCCGCAATACTACCCTCTTTAGTTACATGGCCAACCAGCACCACCGCCGAACCCGCCTCTTTAGCGGCCCGAATGATCACGTTGCTACTGTTGGTAATTTGGCTCACCGTACCGGGCGCAGAGGTAATTTCGTCAAGTGAGAGTGTTTGAATGGAGTCGATCACTATAAATTTATACTCGCCGGTTCGAATGGTAGCAGCAATATCATCGGCGCTTGTACTTGCGACAAAATTAAGCCTTTCTTTGTCATGCGCACCAAGCCGTTCGGCCCGCAGTTTAACCTGAGACGCCGATTCCTCACCACTTGCGTATAAAACTGGCTGGTTTTTAGCTATATTACCCGCAATTTGAAGCAGTAGCGTGCTTTTTCCCATACCAGGCTGGCCCGCCATTAACATTACTCCCCCAGGCAGAATGCCACCGCCCAAAACAATATCGAGGTCGGCATAGCCAGTTGCCATGCGCGTAATAGCGTCTTCCGCCGCAATAGAGCGCATTGTTTGCGGCATTAATACTCTACCGGTTGCAGCGCTTTTTGCTACCGCAGACCTGCCGGTTGAAACAGCAGCCTGTTCAACGAGTGTGTTCCACTCGCCGCAGTTCTCGCATTTTCCGGTCCACTTTGGATAACTCGCGCCACAGTTTTGGCAAACAAATTGTGTTTTAGGTTTTGCCATTTACTTTATTATAAACTAGGCGCCGGCGCGAGGCTACTATCAATACTCTGGTTAAGTGCCGCCGACTGGCTTGCAACGCTCTGAAGTTTATTACGTAGATTGTTGTACTCTGCAATTTCAGTGTTAATGGTTTCACGCATTTGATCAAGCTGGTTAGCCTGAGTCACAAGGGTGGCGCGCTCACTATCAAATGCCGCCTTGCTGCTAAAATCACCATTGTTCGCCCGCTGGTTAAAGCTTGTGATCGCCGTCTTTAACGAAGCAACCTGCGTGTTGTAAACTTGTGTTTGCTGCGTAATGGTGTTGCCTAAATCGGTTAGCTGCTTAGAAAGCGAATCACTTTCAGCCTGTAAGCTTGCGAATACGCTTGCATAGCTATTGTGCATCGCGAGCACCTTAGAGCGATCAACAAAATACTTGTTGTAATACTGCTCAAGATCACCACCTATCGATGTAACTTCGGTACCAATAACCGAATGGAGCTCGTTATCGCGTTCACCCGGCTCAGTTTTGTCATAAAACGCCATGCGAGTTGCAAAGTTCTTGTCGCTTTTAAGGCTTTGGTATTCGGCCTCTAAAAGCCCGTCAACGTATTTCTTTTCACCATCGTTTAGCCTTGCGTAGGCGGCGTGAAGCATTTCGTGCGCAGCGGTGGTTTCTTTTATGCCAGTAAGTTCGGTGTTGGTAACGTTATAAATAAAGATATTTCGCCCGTTATAACAACCCAAAATAGCCGTGCTTGTTTCGGTGGTTCCACAATCTTTATTAAACGGTGAGGCGGCCTCAACTTTTGGCTCGCTCGCATAAAAATAGAACTTGCCGGTGTCGTTCATGCCCGAACGGTCGGCCAACTGCACTATGTCATTACTTGGCTTATACTGCCATACCGTTACTTGGTCGAGCACTCGCTGCCTGTTGAGGAGCAGCAAAAGCGCAAGCACTACAGATACAGCAATAATGAGCAGCCCAATAACATGGCTGTGTCCGCTACGACGCTGCTGGAACGGTTTCGTGCTCAACATCTATTACTATTATGCCCTTTCTTGCGCTAACCGCCAAGACACTCCCCTTTTCATATTCACCACTCAAGATACCGTCGGCAATCTGGTGCTCTAGTTCGTCTTGCAAAGCGCGCCTTAAGGGGCGTGCGCCAAACTTTTCGCTATAGCCTTTTTCAATCAACAAGCGCTTTGCCGACGGCTTTACGACCAGATGAATACCTTTCCGCACAAGCCTGCCGCTTAGTTCATCAACGAGATTATCAAAGATTTTAGCCACTTCGTTGGGCGTTAGTGCGCGGAATGTTACAATCGCATCAAACCTGTTAATCAGCTCCGGCCGCATCATTCGCGACAGCGCTTCTTCAGCGGCGGCAGCATTTTCGGCGTGCGCTTCGTCGAGCCGTGCTTTGTCAGAAGCCTTGCCCGTTGCGTGAAAGCCCAGGCTTGATTCTTTCATCATCTTATCGGCACCCAAGTTGCTCGTAAGAATAATAATGGTGTTACTAAAGTCAACGGTATGGCCTTTGGCATCGGTCAGCTTGCCATCTTCAAGGAGTTGTAAGAGCAACTGAAATACGTCGGGGTGTGCTTTTTCGATTTCGTCAAACAATACCACGCTATAGGGCTGACGACGAATTTTGTCGGTTAATTTACCACCGTCCTCGTACCCAACATACCCCGCAGGTGCTCCAAGCAGCCGGCTGGTGGTATGGCGCTCGCCAAACTCGCTCATATCTATTTTTACCAGCGCATCGTTACTGCCAAAAACTTCACGTGCCAGTACGCGAGCAAGTTCGGTCTTACCTACACCAGTTGGGCCCATAAATACAAACGAGCCAATAGGGCGATGGTTACTGGCAACGCCACTACGTGATCGGCGAATAGCACGGGCAACTTTTTCAACAGCCTCTTCTTGGCCAATAATAAATTTACCAAGGTGCTTTTCGAGCCGCCGTAATAGTTTAGCCTCTGATTTTTGAACCCGTTCTACGGGTATACCTGTCATGGTTGCAATTGCCCGTGCAACGTCATCGTCATGTAGTTCGATCGCTTTTTTACTTTCGTACTGCGAACGCATTTCATCTAACTTTGTATGAAGTTGGCTCAGACGTGTTTTGTAAAGGGCGGCACGTTCGTAATCTTCAGCCACAACCGCTTCTTCCATTTTGTCGTTGAGATTTTTGATTTGACGCATAAACTCACGAAGTTTGCTTGGTTTTTGGCCAGAACGTACACGCACCAAAGCCGCCGCTTCATCAATCACGTCAATTGCTTTGTCGGGCATAAAGCGTTCGCTAACATACCTATCGGCCATATACACGGCATCTTCAAGTACACCGTCGCTCATGGTGACGTTATGGTATTTTTCGTAGTAGCTGCGAAGCCCTTTTATAATTGCGATTGTATCTTTCGTACTTGGCTCGGGCACCACAATGGTTTGAAAACGACGCTCAAGGGCAGTGTCTTTTTCGATGTGTTTGCGGTATTCGTCAAGCGTTGTAGCGCCAATTAAATGGAGTTCGCCACGCGCTAGGGCTGGTTTAAGCATATTGGCCGCATCAAGCGCACCTTCGGCCGCACCCGCACCAACGAGTAAGTGCAGCTCATCAATAAATATAATTGTGTCTTTATGTTCACGAAGCTCATCAACAACTTTTTTAAGGCGCTCTTCAAATTCGCCGCGATATTTGGTACCGGCAATCATAGCGGCAAGATCAAGCTGAATAATGCGCCTATCGAGCAGGTGGTCAGGAACGTCTTCGCTTGCAATTCGCTGCGCCAGGCCCTCAACAATAGCCGTTTTACCCACGCCCGGCTCACCAATGAGTACCGGGTTGTTCTTGGTGCGGCGACTTAGAATGGTGATCATTCGCTCAACCTGCTCATGGCGCCCAATAACAGGGTCGAGCTCACCCGCACGTGCTTTTGCGGTAAGATCGGTGCCAAAAGCATCGAGCGCACCACCTTTGCTGCGTTGGCGTTTTGTTTGTGTAGAGGCTACCTCAGCGCCGTCGTCGTAGGCGCTGCTTTGTCTATCAAAGTATTCTTCAAGATCGTTTGTAATATCGCTAATATCAATATTCATATCACGAAGTAACACGGTAGCACGAGCGTTCTTTTGGGTCAAAATACTGTAAAGAATATGCTCGGTGCCTAGGTAGTCCTGGTGAAATTCTTGCGCAATTTCCCAACTCATTTTGAGCGTAAGTTTAGCGGTTTCAGAAAGGCCTTTTGCACCCGTACTCACAACCAAACTACGCGGGGTCAAATTTAACGCAAGCTCTGCTCGATCAAGTGTCACACCTGCATCGGCCAATACTTTCGCCCCAACTGAAGAGCCCTGCGCCAAGACGCCCAAAAGCAAATGCTCGGTACCAATGTAGGCGCTACCGTAACCACGCGCAATGGCGTCGGCGTGCTGAAGGCTCGTACGAGCGTTATCGGTTAAATGCCGTGCAAATTCTGCGAAATCATCTGCCATAGTTTTATTATCAATCCTCCCTTAAGTGAGCGCAAGCATTTTGTCGGTCGGATATCATGCTCACCATTACTTTATTTAGTATAGACACTATTAGCACTCGGGTCAATAGAGTGCTAAATTTTTATGTACTGTACATAAAAATGAACTCCCACACTGGGGAGTTCATTTTTTCAGAGAGTAAGCAATTAGTCTTCGCTAGATTCTTCAACGGCGCTTAAAAGGCTGTCTTCAATGTTCTTTCG
>DATCYU010000093.1:0-4540 GCA_036526295.1 Saccharimonadales bacterium (SeqCode)
GGCGAAACTGGCACCGAAAAGACATCGAAAAACGCGAAAAAACACTAGCACACACTTTTTCTATTTTGTGGCGCGTTATTGTGTTCTCGGGTGGCGCGCTAGCCCTTTTTCAAATCCTTTTCCCAGGCGTAAGTTTGGCCCCCCTGTTTGCAAGCGCGGGCATTGTGGGTGTTGCGCTTGGATTCGGCGCCCAGTCATTGGTACGTGATTTTCTCTCGGGAATCTTTATTATTGCCGAGAACCAATACCGAGTTGGTGACATTATTGATATAGAAGGCTTTGGCGGCACAGTTGAGCGTGTCGGCGCTCGCTCTACGGTTATTCGCGATGCCGACGGCAACGTTCACTATTTCCCTAATGGAATGATCCAACACGTCATTAACAAAACTATGGGCTATAGCGTTGCGCGGTTCTTTATTGGCATTCACCCCTCAAGCAACCTCGACGAAGTCATTGCCATCATTAACGAAACTGGCAGCAAGCTCGCCGAAGAAGAAAAGTGGAAATCAAAAATCATTGAGCCACCAGCTTTTGTATCAGTGACCGAGTTTTCATCCCTTGAGGTTACCCTACTTGTTTCGGGTAAAACCCAGCCATCCGATCAATGGTCGGTTACCTCAGAAATGCGCCAACGACTATTCCTAGAGTTCGAAAAGCGAAAAATCAAGCTGAGCACTACACTGCCACAGCTTGCTACCCCACCTAAAAAATAACCCTACTTTGTCGTATCGTCGTCTATAGAAAGGGCTTTGTCGCTCATAACATCGCCCCCGAACGTATCAACGTTTGTCGCGTTTTTTGCCTGTTGATCATACATTTTACGGAACTGATTAAGTGCGTCTTGATTCATTGTGCCTGTTGCCGGAAATCCCTCGAACGTATTGGAGCGCGCTGCTTGATCTCGCACCGATTTATAACCAGGCCGGCTTAAATCAAGCTGGGCAGCACCACTACTTGCATATAATGCTAGTGCAACCCCCACCAAAAATAGCGACACCACAATGGTACTCATAATCAGCATAATAAAACGATGCCGCTGCCATGGGCTCATCATTTTAGCGTCTGCTGCGAGTTGCTCTTCGCTCATCGCGAGGGCTCCTTAAAGTTCTTAGCAAACGCCTCAACCGCTTGTTGATAATCGTTTATAAGTTTATGCAAGAGTAGTGCACTTTGGTGTACATTTTCACGTTTGTCTCGAGTAGCCGTTACGCTATCATAGAATGCAACCGGCTGATTCCGACAATTTATTTTAAGCGTATCCGACATTGATTCTTCATATTGCTGATACTTGGTACGAAAATCTGTTAGCTGGTGGTCGTACGTTGAAGCGACCGAAACAAGATCGGCGGTATTGTAATTATTAAGTGCCAACCGGCTGTCAAACGGTTCCATAAGCTTCGTCGACATCGACTCGTACAGCTGGCCGCGATTAACTCGTAAAAGTGCGTCGGTTGCGTGAAGCTGGCTTAAGGTCGACTGCGCCTCTACACAACTACTCCGAATTCGCTCAATATGCGCCTCGGTCATAGGAGTAGTCGCCAAAACAGTCAGCGAATGCAAAGCCGCCGCTCCTACAATAAGGGCGGCCAGGACGCTGCTCGCAATAAGAAAGCGTTTCATGCTCTCCTATTATCTAACGTGAAGGGCTATTTGGTCAAATGGAGAATGACACCCGTTTGCACTATCAGGCCATCTGCCATAAGCCCAGCAAGCGCTTGGGCAAAGCGTTCATCCGCCACTACGGTCTGCGCTAATTCAGCTTCTGTCATGCCCTGTACTGTCAGCGCTCGCACAATCTGCCCCCGTACCTCGCGCACACTACCTTTTAATGGTGATTGTTTCACATAGTGTTTACTCAGCCGAATACTTCCCGCACCTTGGCGCTTCAGCCAAGTACCGTAATCCATCAGGCTCCAATAAAACTCGCGCGGATTTTCACGGTCAACCGTTTTCTCTACAAGCGCCCGCAGCTCTTTGTCTGGCACGGCATCGGCATTCTTAAAAAAGTGATAAAAATACACTGTGCGTACATTCGTTTCAATAAACACAGCTGGCTTATTAAAAGCATACGCCATAATTGCTCCAGCGGTATTGGGCCCTACGCCCGGCAACATTTCAAGCTCTTTTATTGTGTGCGGAAACTGTCCCGCAAAACGGCTCTGTATCATCTTTGCGGCATCGTGCAAATATTTTGCCCGACGGTTATACCCAAGCCCGCTCCATAGCGTCAGAACTTCGCCAAGCGTTGCATTTGCCAATACTTTTTCGTTTGGAAAGCGTTTAATAAAAGCTTCAAATTTGGGAATTACACGATCAACCTGGGTTTGCTGTAGCATTAATTCACTCACCAATATGTAATATGCCCTGGTGTCGCGTCGCCATGGCATGTCGCGGTATAGCTCATGGCCTTTATTCGCCAAAAGCTCCAAAAACTCACGTTTATTCACCTCTTTATTATACCGGCGTATAATAAAACCATGACAACATACGTACTAGGAGGAGGCTGCTTTTGGTGTTTAGACGCTATTTACCGAGGCCTTAAAGGAGTCACTAAGGTAGAGAGCGGTTATGCTGGCGGCCATGTTAAAAACCCTACGTACGAACAAGTCTCTACCGGCACAACCGGCCACGCCGAAACGGTACGTGTTACCTTTAACGAATCAATTATCCCTGGCTCGGTTATCTTAGCTATTTATTTTCTGGTTCATAACCCCACCACTCGCGACCGCCAAGGCGCCGATATTGGCCCACAGTATCGTTCCATTATGCTTTATACCAGCAGCACTCAACAAAAAGAATTCGAGGCTGCACGCGAAACAGCACAACCTATTTGGCCCGACCAAATCGTAACCGAAATCAAACCACTTAATACTTTTTACCTTGCCGAAAGCGAACATCAAGATTTCTTCCATAAAAACCCCGAATACGGCTACTGCACCGTAGTAATCGAACCAAAAATCGTTAAAGCTCGCCGCGAATTTTCTAAATGGTTTAAGGAGAAAGTATGAAATTAACAAAATATCAGCACGCGTGTTTTACGGTAGAAAAAGACGACCAAATGCTTGTCGTTGACCCCGGTGAATTCAGTTCTGATTTTCTGCCCGCAAATAATATTGTGGCAATCGTTCTCACTCATGAACACGCCGACCATTATGACCCTGAGCAGCTCGCCGCAATTATGGATAAAAATCCCGAGGCAGTTATTGTTGGGCATCCCGATGTCATATCTAAAATCGAAGTCTTTAAAACACAAAGCGTTAACGCTGGCGACAAACTAACGGTCGGCTTGTTTTCGCTTGAATTTTTTGGCAGTACTCATGCCCTTATTCATCGTTCTAAGCCGCCCGTTGCCAATCTGGGTGTACTCGTTAATGAGCTCCTTTACTACCCCGGTGATTCTTTTACCCTACCCGGCCGCACTGTTGATACGCTCGCGCTACCCGCCGGTGGCCCCTGGATGAAAGTTGGCGAAGCTATGGACTTTTTGGAGGTTGTTAAACCACGGCTAGCTTTTCCTACTCACGACGCCGTTCTTTCAGATATCGGCAAAAACATGGTTGATGCTTGGTTTGCCGGTTTTAGTAAAACACTCGGCACAGATTACGAACGACTCGACGGACCGATTGAGATTTAATGGAAGTTGAATTGCAAAAAGCAGCGCATTGGCTAGCCAAACACGACCCCATCTTAGCGCCTATTATTGCCTCATCCCCGCCACCGCAGCTCGTGCCACACACCAACTACTACCAAGCCCTCGTGAGTAGTATTATTAGCCAACAGCTAAGCGTTAAAGCGGCGGCCACTATTTTACAGCGATTCATTGAGTTGTTTGATGGAGCCTTTCCTTCCCCCTCTCAAATTCTCAGCGCTAACATTGACACACTGCGCTTGGCCGGCCTCTCTCGGTCAAAAGCAACCTACATCCAAGACCTTGCTCGGCACATTATAGACGGCAGTCTAGAACTTGATGCCATTACGCAGCTTTCCAACGAAGAGATCGTAAAGGAGCTTACGGCCGTTAAGGGTATTGGGGTATGGACAGCCCATATGTTTTTAATGTTTTGCATGGGGAGGCTTGATATTCTCCCCGTAGGCGACCTTGGTATTCGCAGTGGCATGAGACAGCTTTATGGTTTAGAGAACCTTCCCACACCCGATGACATGACCGCCATTGCAGCCCGCTACCATTGGTCACCCTACGAATCGGCCGCCTGTTGGTACATTTGGCATTCGCTTGATAACACACCAAAATAAAAAGCCCTCCTTGATTGAGGGCTTTTTATGTACGTAAATGTTAGCGGAGATTCTCTTCGGCGTCTTTGGCAACGCGACTTGCCGTACGTTTTGCTTCAGCAGCAACCCGAGCAGCACGCGCCTTTGCTTCATCACTCAGTTTTTCAGCCTCACCGGCTACAACTTTGCCCGAGCGGCGCGCACTTTGCATCATGGCGTCGGCTTCTTTACCTACTTTAGCAGCACTTTCTTTAACAGTACCGGCAGCTTCACGAGCAGCAAGCCTTGCTTTCTCTTTTTTCTCGTT
>DATCYU010000094.1:0-2425 GCA_036526295.1 Saccharimonadales bacterium (SeqCode)
TAGCTCGGTAAATTGCCTCGAACGCATCGTATGCCTGTGGTGCTGCGTAGAGTTGCTCAGAAACGTTATACTCGCTACGAAGCAATTGCTTAAACTCATTCGATCCGGTTGGGAATGTTGTGAGCGTAACCCCGTTAGATGCAGTTGGTGCATTAGTAATTAGTGTGTGGTCGTACAGAATATCACCACCAAAAAGTGGGGCAGTAATACCTTGGTCGCGGGCAACCTGAATTGCGGCAGTTGCCGTAACAAGAGAGTTCGGAGCAATAAAGATAGCTTGCGGCTTGGCAGCTTTCAATTTTTGCATTTCTGGTGCTAAGTTAATGTCATCTGGCTCGGCATATGCCGTCGCCACAACCGAACCACCAAGAATTTGGAACTGCTCTTGAAAACTTTTGTTCATTGCAGCGCCGTAAGGTTCGTTTGTATAAAATACGGCGACGTTCGTAATGCCCTTTGCTCTAATGGCACGCGCCATAAACTTAGCCTGATAGTTGTCGGACGGTACAACGCGGAAGAAATAATCGTTTGGAATACTGAGTGTGGTTGATGAGGCCGAAGGGCTCACCATAGGAATTTTACTATTATTTGCTAAGGGAAGCGCTGCTAGCGAAGCGCTTGAGCAGCCGTCACCAATAACCGCAACGACGCCTTTATCAACCAAACTCTGCATAGCTGTTTTAGCTGTTTTTGGATCGCACCGAGAATCTGCCTGAATAAGCTCAATATTATTAGCATTCAACTGTTTTTTAGCAAGCTGAATACCTTTCATGGTACCGTAGCCCATATTACTTGAACCGCCCGTAAACGCCATCAAGATACCCACTTTATAGGTACGGCTCTTCGCCTGCTGATCTTTATACTGAAAATAAGCCCATACACCGGCACACACGAGTACCGTCACAATAATGGCGTGAATCATGAGCCACATCTTTTTTCTTGACCGCCGCGGTGTTTCGGGCGGCTGAGGCTGTGGCACTGGTTGCTCGTGTACTACTGGCGGAAGTTCATCTTCTGGCATGGCTTTCCTTTTGCTTTTATTTATATAATCTGCTTTTACATAGTGTACGCATTAACCAAGGCGCCATAGTCACGTAAGAAAACTCGGATAGTATACGCATTCTGCCTCAAGTATAGCAAACCGTAAGCAGGATGCGTATAAATCACTACACCTTTTTGTCGTTGGTGAGGCGAACTTCTTTTTTAAGTGCCTTACCAGAATTGTCGATTTCGTAAACCAGCACCTCGCCGGTCATAATCTCGACCGTATGCGCCTGATCGTCAGCAATGCCATCAAGATATTTTATAAGCGCCCGAAGCGAATTGCCGTGAGCCGCCACAATAACGTTTTTGCCCTGCTTAAGATCGGCAAGAATATGTTGCTCGTAAAAGGGAAGGACGCGCTCAGACACATCTTTTAGCGTTTCGCCGCCCGGAACAGGGTGATCCCAGCTACGGCGCCAAGCGGTGAATTTTTCTTCACCGTACTTTTCTTTAACTTGCCATTTATTTTTACCCGTCAGATCACCGTAATCACGCTCGTTTAAGTCGGCGTGCTCACTCCGTGCAATATCTTTTTTATGAAGATGCGCCACAATCTCATCGAGTGTATGCTTGGCACGCTTTAGTTTTGAAGTATAGGCCCGGTGAAGATCAATATCTTCAAGGGTGCGAGCGGCTCGTTTTGCTTCTTCGCGACCATCAGCTGTTAGTTCTACATCGGTTAGGCCCGTCCACTGGCCAAGCAAGTTCCATTCAGATTGCCCATGGCGAACCAATACAAGGTAAGCCATTATTGCGTCTCCAGCGCACCGCGACCAGGAAAATGAGCTTCGCCGCCCAGCTCTTCCTCGATCCTTAGCAGTTGGTTGTACTTGGCAACACGGTCGGTTCGGCTCATTGAACCCGTTTTAATCTGGCCAGTCGCCAGGCCAACTACCAAATCGGCAATGGTTGTGTCTTCGGTTTCGCCTGAACGGTGCGAAATCACCG
Source organism: Saccharimonadales bacterium (SeqCode) (assembly GCA_036526295.1). Taxonomy (GTDB): domain Bacteria; phylum Patescibacteriota; class Saccharimonadia; order Saccharimonadales; family Saccharimonadaceae; genus CAMLKC01. The sequence continues at coordinate 1,993 of DATCYU010000094.1, forward strand.
CGTGCCAACCCGCGTTTTGCGCCATTTGCACGGCATCGATCGTTTCACTTAAGGTGCCGATTTGGTTGAGCTTAATCAAAATAGCGTTCGCAGCTTTCTCTTCAATGCCGCGTTTTAAAAAGTCAACGTTCGTTACTAGCAGATCGTCACCCACAATCTGCAGTTTTTCGCCCATGCGCTCGGTAAGCTTATGCCAAGCCTCCCAATCGTCTTCGGCTAAGCCATCTTCAATTGAGGCAATTGGGTATTTTTGAGCGAGTTCAGCCAGCCAGTCAACCATTTCGTCGCTTGAAAGGCTCCGATTTTCGGTAGCAAGGTGATACTTGCCGTCTTGGTAGAGTTCACTTGCTGCAACATCAAGCGCAAGTACTACATCTTTACCGAGCTCATAACCGGCCTTTTTAACAGCTTCACTAATAAGTTCAAGCGCCTC
>DATCYU010000095.1:0-13072 GCA_036526295.1 Saccharimonadales bacterium (SeqCode)
GAGCTCCAAACGATGCGAGCGCATCGATCTTTACATTCGTGTAGTAACAGCGTTCCCATTCGCAAAGTGCGAAGTGCACGGTGTTTGACTCACCGTCGACGCTACCATCGATGATCACGGCGGGAGTAGTGTTGTTTGACAAGTTGTCGTAGACAAATAATTGGTAAAAAGCGCAGTTCCATGCGCGGGTAAGGTGCAAAAGAGTGCCCGATGCCTGCGAGAGCCTCACTCGCGACCAGTGACATTGGGCGCCATTGGTGATTTTGATGAGATCGCCACTGGTGCCATTGCCACTGATTTCCATATCGCGGATGTCGAGGGTGATGTTGCTAGAGCCGGTGGCGACAGCATTTATCATGAGCCCTGTGCCGCTGCGCTTTAGCTTGGTGCCATAGGAACCCGACGGGTTACCCATCCCTGCTCCCTGGAGCGTGACGGCAACGTCCGTCGGGATTGTTAGAGTGCCGGCAATAATATAACGTCCGGGTGGGAACCACACGGTGCCCCCGCCTGTCGGTAGCGCATTGATGGCAGCTTGAATAGAGGCGGTGTCGTTCGTGGTGTTATCGCCCATGGCGCCGAAGTCACGAACATTAATGAAAGGAAGCGGCGCCGCAGAGGCCGAGGTACCGCCGACGCGCTGCACATACATCCCGCTAATCGCCCCGTCCGCAGCTATCTGTGCCCCCGTAATAGTACCGGTCCGTCCAACTACACTTGTTACCGGGGAACTGGCAGAGACGGCAGCGGGCTTTAGAGTACCATCCGCATTATGCGACTGGGATAGGTAATCATTCAGAATATCTCCCCAAGATCCATTGTCGGCACCAGGTGTTGGTAATCGTGACATAGTGACTTGTGTTATAGCTCCCGTAAGTACAGAGTTTGATATTACTAGCTACCTGTACATAATATGTAAAACGTTATTGCTTAAATTCTAACGTAACAGAGCTTGAATTAGAGTGACCTATGTCACATACGCAGCACGACCAAAGTTGCGGGGAGTATAAGGGATTCGAACCCTCATTTACGGATCACAAAGCTTACAAAACAAAAAGCGCTCCAAATTTTGGAACACTTTTTGATCTGAATAATACCTTGGCTGGGGTGGAGGGATTCGAACCCCCGAATGCCGGGACCAGAACCCGGTGCCTTACCACTTGGCGACACCCCATTAGTACCAGTGGAAATTGTACCACTAGTACTCTGTAAACTCAAGGTTTACGCTATGCCTTAACCTTTTTAGCTTCCTTTTCAGTACGATAGTAGTCACGTACTTCAAATAAGAAGTAACCGCCTACAGCAACCATAAGAACACTCCATAGCAGACTAAATACGTTTAGGTAGAACAAGAATGTAACCAAAATACTTAGAACGTTAACGAGTGCCGCCAAAAACAGTAGCGACCAACCTTTTTTGTTCATAGCCTTTAGTGGCATAACTGCAACCGCTGCAATAACGATCTCGACAGCACCGAGCGCCAGCGAAGCGAGCACAGCAAGAAAGGCGAAGCCGCCAATAGCTGCACCTACAGCGCCGCCTACGCCTACTAAAATCGTTCCCGCTACCATTGTTGCCATCAGGGCGCTTAATATTCCCAGTCCGCCCAAAATAACACCAATAAGCGTTAACCACCATGCGTTCTCTGCGAGCCACTTTTGACCATTCTTTGGCAAGTGTGGCACTTGTTTATACCACGAGGCTACCATTGTCTCGAGGTTCTTTAAGCTTTCCATTTTCCCTCCTTAAGCTTTTGTTAATACTTTCATCATACCCCGAACGCGAGGTGCCGACAATATTATTTACGAGAGGTTTTTATTGGCCACATTCCCCAGGCAACCCAGGCCAGTAGTATGCCTAGTGCAAACCAGAGCAGTACGCTCCACCAGCCCGTTGGTACCTTGAGCGTTGCCCCCAGTAGACCATTGTTCGCAATAACGGCGCGCTCACTATTCTGCCAAAACAGTATACCCACCCATAAAAAGGTCACAAGCCAGCCCGCAGCCATACTAACGACACGCATGGCCGGGCTAAGTCGCATTGAGAGTAGGAATGGCACTGCAGCCACCTCGAGCGTTACGATAACCGCCGCCCATACGAGTGCAAACTCGGCGCCACCCCACAGCCACATATCGGCTATAACTGCTGGGTACTTTTCAAAGGTAAATAGCTGGGCCACTGCAATGAGTATAAAAAAGGCTACAAGCCCGAGGCTTATCTGGCGTACAGCATTTGTTTTTGGTTTTGGCGCAGGAGTAGGTGTTGCAAAGAACTTCATGTGCTTAGTATACGTTATTCTGGCATGGGGCAAAAGTGTTGTTATTTTCATCAAATTGCTTGCGTTTTTATTTTGATTCACGTATTGTACTAAGCAGCGAAGGTTACAAAAACAAACATCAAACTCCAAAATGTTGTGACTGCTCGCTCTACGACATCCACCACAACAAAAAACACTTCCTATTTTAGGGAGTGTTTTTACGTGGATGCATGCACCGATTGACAAATTTGTTATTATAATGTATAATTATGTAGACCCTTTTCGAAGGGCGCACCTGTCGGCTATTGTTCTTCGGACTCGGCACTTAGGAGTAAGGCATGATACCGCTCGGAGTCAAACGAGCACTACAGCTCTTCTCCCTACTGATCGCTGCAGCCGCACTCGCGGTCGGCGTGTGGGGACGGCTGAACTACGTGACAGTGCAACACGATGCCGTCGCGGGAATCGGATGGCTCACCGTGCCCACAGCCCGTTTCATGCTCTGGCTGACCAACGGAGGCGAGATCATCCCCCTGATGATCATCGCGGCGCTCATCGGCGCCGCCTACTACTGCGTCGTCCTGCTTACCACCACCTCGATGCTTCGTCGAGTTGCTCTGGCGCAGCAGGCCAAGTCCAAGGACAACTGACCCGGGTTCCCGATGCGCCAGCCCCACACCGGAGGCAGGCGCATCGGGCGGTTCACAAATTGCACAGCCACCTGCGCACTTTGCAAACTGTTGCTACTCACTCTTTAAAGAGTTTTCTTTGCGCCACTTGGCAATCTCGCCATGATGGCCACTTAAAAGCACCTCGGGAACTTTCATGCCTCGAAACTCTTCGGGGCGGGTGTATTGCGGGAATTCGAGTGTTTCACCGTCGGCAAAGCTCTCTATTTCGGCACTGGTTTCACCACCGAGCACGCCCGGTATGAGCCGCACAATGCTATCAACAATAGTCATAGCCGGCAGCTCGCCACCAGTCAGAACATAATCACCTACGCTCACTTGGTCATCTATAAGTGTTACAATCCGCTCGTCGTAGCCTTCGTAGCGGCCACACACAAAAATTAGTCCCCGAGGGTCATCGGCCCATTCTTTAGCCGTTGCTTGTACCCAACGCCTACCACGAGGAGTCATTAATACGACCCGGGCCGAAGGGTCAGCCTCTTTAGCTTTTTCTATAGCTGCAAACAACGGCTCGGGCATAAGGAGCATGCCGTCGCCGCCACCATACGGGGTGTCATCTACCTGTTTACGCGGGCCGAGGCCAAAATCACGCAGGTTAATGAGTGTAAACTCGACCACCTGTTCTTTCTGCGCCTTCCACATCATAGAGGCATTAAACACACCTTCAAACATTTCAGGGAATAGCGTAATAACTTGGATTTTTTTCATTAAGCCTATTGTACCATTTTTGCCCTCTTTACAGATGACGTGATGGATGTTTTTTGTTACAATACTTTATAGATTAAGGGGGATTCATGGAACTAGACAATAACTCGCCCGTAAGCGACGAGCAGCGTAGGCTTGCTGAGGCCAAAAAAGTAACCTTACAGCCACTGCATGCCGACGTTCAGCCTGAGGATTTGCCCGATGCCGAAATTGTTTCGCAGCATCTTCACGAAACACCTCTTGCAAATATCCCAACCGACACCGAACAAGACACTGCGTCTATCCAGCCGTCTCAAGGCCTCTTGGGGCAAGCCAAACCACAAAAAAACAGGCACACCGGTATTATTCTTGCTATTGTTCTGCCTCTTGCCGTACTAGCGGTGGGAACTTTTGTCTGGTTAACTGTTAAATAAAAACAATCTAGCTAAAGAATCACGAAACCCACCATTTTACAGGTGGGTTATCGTGACACATACAAGGCTCTCAACAAATATGTTTTTTTGTTGCTCGCATAGAGCTTTCTCGCAGTTCAAGTGTCTTTGAACTGTTTATGATTATATATCGAGATCGTCTAGTTCTGCAAGCTCTTTTCGTGTGTTTTTTGCTAAGATTGATTCGTTTTCCACATCTTCCTCTGTAGAGTTTTTCACAGGCTCTTCATCAGATGAAATTTCGTAGTTTTCACGGTCATCGTCGTTGTTGACGATTTTTAGGTTATAACGCGCATCGTTTTTAGTACCCAGTGCGCGTAACAGGGTGCGCAAGCTTTGTGCGGTAACCCCACGCTTTCCAATGACCCTTCCGAGATCATCAGGATGTACGGTTAGTGTTAGTAGCACACCTTTTTCGTCAATCAGCCGTTCCACAACGACGTCATCAGGGTGACTGACAAGCGACTTAACGATGTATTCTACAAACTGCTGGTCTATAGTCGGCATAATGCCCCTCCGTCTTTATTTCGGTTTTCCCGAATTGCTATTCATTATTCACCTCATTGTACCATGAACTCTCGCCGACAACACTAGCTTGCATACAAAATAAAACGACACCTTCTAGAGGTGTCGTTTGTTTCCCTAAAGACCAAAACTACGCTTCGGTTGGAGCTTCTGCTTCTTCGGCAGCTGGCTCTTCTTTTGGCTGGTTTTTACGAAGCTTTTCCGTGTTTTTGATTGACTTTTGCTTTGAAGCATCAGCCTTTTTTACCCATTTAGGAAGCTTAACGCCTGCGGCTTCGAGTAGTTTCACAACACGAGGAGTTGGCTGAGCACCGTTGTCGAGGTACTTTTGAGCTTCTTCAACTTGAACCTTGGTTTCTTTGGTGTGCGGATTATAAGTACCGACATAGGCAACCACGCGACCACTTGATGGGTGGCGCTGGGCCTCTTGTACAGCCACGCGGTATACAGAGTAACCCTTGCGACCGATACGTTGCAAACGAATTGCGAGCATAAAACTAAAACTTCCTTTACTTCACTTACAAGTTTTTTATTAGTTCTTGACTAAGTCTACACTGTTTTTGTCTTTTGGTCAATCTGTTTTAATCTGTCGTTCGTAGTTTTCAATTGCCATACGGGCCGCCTGTTGCTGAGCTACCTGCTTGCTTGGGCCGCTTCCCTTGCCCATAAGCTTATCACCCACAAATACGCCAAGCGTGAACGTTTTGTCGTGATCAGGCCCGACCTCTTCTAATACCTTATACATAGGTGTTTGGTTGTCGATCCGCTGAGAGAGCTCTTGAAGGTGCGATTTGGGATCGCGCCAGCTACCACTCTTTAAAATGGTGTTAAGCTTTGAAAGAATATGAAGCGAAATAAACTTCTCAGCCTCGGCGTAACCACGCTCTAAGTAAATAGAGCCAATAACCGCCTCAAATGCGTTGGCAAGAATCTGCTCACGCGCCCGGCGGCTGCCGTTCTTTTCGCCACGACTCATTCGAATGAGCGACTCGTAGCCTAATTTCTCACCGGCTTCGCCAATACTTTCGGTGCGCACAAGGGCGGCTCGCCAAGAGGTTAAAATACCTTCGGGCTCTGAAAAATTGCGAAACAGATAGTCGGTTACAACCAGCTCCAGAACAGCATCACCGAGAAACTCCAACCGTTCGTTGTGCTCGGAAACACTTTTCTTGTGCTCGTTTACGTAACTACGGTGCGTCAGCGCCGTAATAAGGTACTCAATGTTTTTGTATTCAAACCCCAGTTTTTCGCGGGCGAATTCTTGGTAAGGTGCGACTTGCATTCCGCTCATTATAGATTCTCCTGTCGGATTTTTTTCATAGCGAGTAACATTAGCTTGCCTATATCTTCATATTCTATCACTTCGAGAGCGTCGTGGAATGTAAACCATTTAATTCCATTCATCCATTCCTCTTTTTTAATCGCATTAGTGTCGCCTTTGGCTCGCACCAGGTAGATTTGTGTGGTCATAAGAACCAGGCGATCAACTCTTCGGTATCGAAAATGGATTTTACCCAGCCACCCTAGTACTTCAGTATCCTGCAGGCCAGCTTCTTCACCAATTTCGCGTTTAGCTGTTTGCTGGGCGGTTTCACCCTCTTCAATATGGCCCTTGGGAATTGTCCAGCGATCTTTTGCATCTTGTATAAGTAAGATCTCAACCTCGCCTTCTTTGTTGCGACGAAAAACAATACCACCGGCCGTAGGTTCACGTACTATTTCTTGAATAGAACCACCCGGCTTTTTAAAGTATTTTTTAAATCGCTCAAACTTTGGATTCTGCATTATCTGACTTCCCTTCGACAAGTGTGCGGTACGCAGTGCCAAGCACTCCGTTAACAAACTTGCTTGAGTTATCAGAACCAAATGCTTTGGCAAGCTCAACGGCTTCGTTAATAGCCACCTTTGGCGGCACAATACCACCCAGCTTTAGAAGCTCGTAAAGCCCAATACGTAAGATCGCTCGGTCAATTCGGGCAATCTGCTCAATTGGCCAATCTGGCGCTATTGGCTGAATTTTATCGTCGAGTTCGGCTTGATCTTTAATAACGCCCTTAACAAGACTAACGACAAAATCTTTATCCTCAATAGCCGATTCGTACCGCTCTAAATTGCGCCCAAGGATTTCATCAATATCTACAGTAGTATCGCCTGATCCTGTACGAAATTCGTACTCATAAAGGCTTTGTAATACAACGATTCGTCCAAGATGACGGTTTGAGGCCATTTCGTTTGGTTCTTTCTTTTGATATGAGATTTGTATGTGCTAACAAGAGAACTATTTTTTAGTAGCTGCTTGTTTTTTAGTAGTCGTCTGAGCGGCTTTTTTAACGCCGGTTTCGCGTTTTGTTGTAGCCACCTTAACTGGTGACTTACCGTTAACGCGGCGAGCGAGTTTAAGTAGCAAGTGACTGCGGCGCAGGCCGGTTTTGCGCGGGCTGCTTTGCTTTTTTGGTTGTGCCATGAAAAGATCTCCTTATCGGCTTTTGTAATAAAACTTAGACATATTATACCTAACTTATTATATTTCCTCAAGTGGCCACCAATAAAGTATGATTAAAGACGAAGGGCGCACACCCAACTTCCGCTACAACTGAGTAAAATATTCGAGCGCAACCGCCGCGCCGTCGTTGCGTTGGTCGGGTGCAATAAACACTGCCGCTTCAAGCGTCTCTTTTGCTGAATTACCCATGGCTACGCCAACGCCAACAGCTTCTATAATATCAACGTCGTTTCGTCCATCGCCAACTACCATAACGTTATGGAGGTCAAGCTGCTGTCTTTTTGCAACTTCGTGAAGAGCTGCCTTTTTATTTGCAAGCATGTGGGTCACAAACACATCATAAAGTTTGCTGCCGTCTTTTTGAATGAGCTCATGGGCAATATAGCTCGTAGCGGTCGTGTCACCCGAAAGTTTCACGAACTCGTTGATTTTTTGGGCAACCTCGCCAGTCACGGCATGAGCAACAATAACAAGTGGCTTTACAAAGGTATATTCTGGCGCCGGTACAAGACCACCCTTTTGGTTCCATATATCTTTTTGACGGGCAAAAACAGATGTGCCCGTAGAAAAATAGTCAACGCCGTCATCATTAACCCAATAGTCAACACCAAGCTCCGCTAATTTGCTTACTATAAATGCGCATGTCGCCTTCTTTACACGAAACTCGGCGACCATTTCTTTGGCAAAGCAGTCATAAATTTGAGCACCGTTACTTAAGATCGCTAAGCCATCAGCACCTACATAGTCTATAATGTGCGCCACTTTTGACAGTGGTCTCGCACTTGCTATTGATACTTTTATGGTCCCTCGTGCAGCATGAACAGCGCTCTTAAATCGTTTTGTTGGTACATCTGGCGTATCACCATCAACCAGGGTGTTGTCGACATCAAAAAGAGCCGCTACAACCTTGTAACTTATGGCTGGATCATAACGAGGTCCAGGAATCAGAGGGCGAGTGGGTACTGTGGTGGTCTTACGCGGCCGCTCGTTCACTTAAAGCTCCTTGGGACTGTCATTCACTACTATGTTTACAAGGCGCCCAGGAACGTAAATAACTTGCCGAGGTTCTTTACCCTCAAGGTGCTTTTTGACGTTTTCATCGGTAAGAGCCGTTTCTTTTACAGCTTCTTCGCCCAAGTCCTTTGCAAGAGTAAGTTTTGCGCGTAGTTTACCGTTCACCTGAACCACCACAGTGATTTGATCTTGCACCAAATAAGCGTCGTTCCACTTTGGCCATGAATCAACATGAATCGTCTTATCGTGGCCAAGCTGAGCCCAGAGTTCTTCAGTAATATGCGGCGCAAATGGCGCCAATACCTGTAGGAGGCTTTCAATTGCAAAAGTCCATTCGGAACTCTTTACGATTGGCTGAGCTTCTTTTAGCTTATAGTAGGCGTTGACCGCTTCCATCATGCTTGAAATTGCAGTATTAAACTTTTCATTCTCAATGTCGTCGGTAACTTTTTTAACCGTTTTGTGGGCAGTCGCCTGTAGCTCACTCTTTTGCGCGGGGTTAGTTTCGCCCTCACCAGCTTGCGTATACTCCTGTGTAAGCGTCCAGATACGGTTTAAGAATCGGTACATTCCGGGCACGCCATTTGGATCCCAAATGATCTCTTGCTCGTATGGTGCAGCAAACATTTCGTAAAGGCGCAGGCTGTCGGCACCGTAACCGCTGTCCATAACTTCCATAGGATCAACCACGTTGCCCTTACTTTTACTCATTTTTTGGCCGTCCGAGGCAAGCACATAGGCGTTGTACATCATGCGTTTAAAGGGTTCGGGATTGCTTACCCAGCCCTTTTTGTAGAAGAATCGCATCCAAAAACGAGCATATAGTAAGTGCGCTACGGCATGATCGGCGCCGTTGTAAAAGTCAACCGGACCCCAGTACGCTTCAATTTGCGGATCCCATGCTTGGTTGTCGTTAAATGGATCCATGTAGCGCAGGAAATACCAGCTGCTACAAGCGTAGCCATCCATAGTGTCGGTTTCGCGTTTTGCAGGGCCACCACAGGTTGGGCAGGTTGTATTGACCCAATCTTCAACTTCGGCCAGCACCGAAGTAGCACCACCTTTTGGCTTAAAATCATCAACATCGGGCAAAATTACCGGCAGTTGGTCGTCGGGAATAGCTACAGCACCGTCTTTTTCACAGTGCACAATTGGAATTGGTGCGCCCCAGTAGCGTTGACGACTAATGAGCCAGTCACGCATTTTGTAGGTAATTTTACTGCGACCCATACCCTGCTGTTCCAACCAAGCAACAATTTCCTCGCGGGCCTGCTCGGTGCGCATACCGTCAAAGGCTCCAGAATTAATCAAAACACCTTCGCCCGTGTAAAGCTGCGAAGCATATTGCTCACCTTTTTCGTAAGCCCTAGCAGCCGCAATGGCACGTTCAATACCTTCACGCCAGTGGCCTACGCCACCGTCGGGGTTTGTGCGTGCCAGTAGCTCTTCAGCGGTAGCCCAATATGGTACAAAGTTTTCGTGCGCTTCAAGAGCTTGCTCACCCTGGGTAGTGCTATCCACAATAGCTAAAAAGTTATAGCCTTTAGAGCGGCGGTTGCTTTTTTTGTTGCTGTTGTAGTAATACGAATACACTGGTGCGCCAAGTGGAATCATGGCCTCAACATCAACAAAACCAGCCTCTTCGCGAAGCTCGCGGTAGGCGGTTTGTTCAAACGTTTCATCTTCTTTGTGGCCACCCGAAACCAGCCAGCCACGCTCATTACGTTCGTTCGTAAGCCCCATGAATTTTTTGGTCTTTGGGTCGTACGCAATCACTACAACACCCTCTACCTCCTGAGAATCTGGGAGTTCGTCGCCAAAGTCTTGGGCAATCACATCGCGAATCGGAATATTGAATTTTTCAGCAAACGCAAAGTCGCGGTCGTCGTGTGCTGGTACGGCCATAATGGCACCGGTGCCATAACCGGCTAACACGTAATCGGCCAACCAAATTGGGATTTTTTCACCGTTCACTGGGTTAATGGCATAGCTGCCCGTAAAGACACCTGTTTTTTCGCGTGATTCGTTCATACGCTCAATTTCAGACTTACGAGCAGATTCTTGACGATACGCTTCGACCGTCTCTTTGGTTTCGTTTGTCACTAAGTTGCCAACCATGGGGTGTTCGGGCGCCATAACCAGTACAGTTGCCCCAAACAACGTATCGGGGCGAGTCGTAAATACCGTAACAACTAATTCATCGCGGCCATCTACCTTAAATTCAACTTCAGCACCCTGCGACCGGCCGATCCAGTTTTTTTGCATCACCTTCACCGATTCGGTCCAGTTTAAATCATCGGTTGCCTCTAAAATTTCATCGGCATATTCGGTAATCTTAAAAAACCATTGTTTTAGGTTCTTTTTAACAACCTGGTTGCCACAGCGCCAGCACTTGCCGCCCTCAACTTGTTCATTAGCGAGCACCGTTTGATCGGTCTCGCACCACCACTGGGGGCTTTCCTTTTGGTACGCAAGCCCATTTTTATATAGTTGGTTAAAGATCCATTGTGTCCACTTGTAGTATGAAGGGTCAGCAGTGCTGATTTCTTTCGACCAGTCGTAGCTAAACCCAAGCCGTTTTAGTTGGCGCTTGAAGTTTACCTTGGCATCATCGTGAGCTTCACGAGGTTTTTTGCCAACCTTAATAGCATAGTTTTCTACCGGCAGCCCAAATGAATCCCAGCCGATTGGGTGGTACGCATTGTAGCCTTGCTGGCGTTTAGCCCTTACCTTAATATCGCTAAACTGGTAGGTTCGGCCGTGGCCAATATGGATACCAGCACCCGTAATGCCCGGAAGCATGCTGAAACCGAAGTATTTAGGACGTGAGTGGTTGAGGAGGTCAACGCTGTAGGTACCATCCTTTTCCCACTTTTCTTGCCATGTTTGTTCGATCTCGGTAGGGTTGTAGCGTTTCATGTGCTACAGTATACCAAATTTTTCTCTGTTACACACCTAGGCGATGTACCTACAATTGTGACGTGAATAGGTTGGTACCAGTTGTGTCAGTCGCACCAGCAGCTGCTTGCGCCTCGGCAGCACTCGCACCCATAAGTGCCGACTGAAGATCTTGAACATCTTGTATAAGTGTATCGAGCGTTTTAGGGTTTGAAGGAACAGTCACCGTTTTTGTGGTGTTAAAGGTTGGCTGGAACAATAGGGTTGATTCTTGGTCGCTCTCTTTTGTTGTTAGCTTAAACTGTGAAATATCGTGTGACCACTGAGTTACCCATATTTCTGCAGTTGTTTGCGCAGTTGTTTTAGCGGTAGTGTCGGTTGTGTTTGATGAGTTAGCGACAATGCTACTGTCACAGTCGTGAAGCATTTTGTAGATTTTAGTGTTCTTAAGACCTTCACCAAACGCTTTTGCCTGAGCCTGATCGCCATCTATTTGGTATCCCAGGCTACCGTCTTTCGTACCAAGCTCTTTGGTTACCTTAAAGAGCGGGTGAGCAGAGTATAGATCAACGACTTCGGTAGCGTAGCTACGGTCACTTTGCAGTTTTTTAAATGCATCTTGAGTACATTGCTGCGTTTTGGCGAAATCAGGGCTAAACTCTTTTACCTTTGCACTATCGATTTTAATCCACTGGCCATTTACCTTTTGTACAAAGTCATCAATAACTTTCTTTGCGCTGGCGGGTAGCTGAGCTTCGTAGGTTTTTGTAAGTTCGTTCAGGTTTGTAATATTGACATATAGGTTTCCCGAAGCGTCAAAGACAGCGCCGGCCTTAACAGTAACAGTTTGGCCGCCCGAGGCAACTGCCAGCGTTACATCAGCGGAGTTGGCACCGTCTTTTGAAATACCGCTGATACTAAAGTTGTATGGCGTAACACCATTTTGTACAGATTTAACCGAGGCAGTATAGGTAAGGCTTTTAGCCAGCGCTGCATGCATGAGGCCATCAGATATAACCTTGTTTGGGTTTTGGTACCAAAACTTGTACGCAAGCACACCACTTCCTAAAACAACAACTAAAATAGCGGCAACAATACCGGGAATAAGCCACTTGGCACGATGCGGTTTTTGAGCTTTGATTGGTTCGGACGATTCAGAAGTCAGGCTGGGCTGACTAGGCACAGTTTCAGAGGTGTTAGACGGTTGTTTTATATCTTGGCTGGGTTGGTTTTGTGCGTCGTGGTTCATATAACCATAAGTATATCAGACCATCCTCAGCAAAACTACAACACTACTTAATCATTTGGTAGACAAGTAGGCCAACCAAGGCAAGCACAACAATAAGTACCACAGCAATCAGTACAATAACCATACTGTTCTTTCGCTTTGGCTCTGTACCCATCGGCGCTGTTGGTTCGGTTGGTGGGGTCACCGGCATTGTAGGAGGTTCGGGCGCCATGGGCGGCGTTGGCATAGCCGAAGGCTGCGAAGCGGGTGGCGTAGGCTGGCCTGAAGTGTCAGTCGAGGGTTCCATCTCTACTGGCGCCGAAGATGATACATCGGGTTGCTCCGTTTTTGGCTGATTGGTAAGCTGGTTGTTTGGTTGTTTTTGATCGTCCATCAAGATCCCCTTTTGCTATTTCTGCTTATGGTTTCAGCTTATCACACTCTCATGCAAATTTTGAAAAGAACTCGTCTTTTATTTTTAGCCATTCCGGCGACTGGCGCACGAGCTCGGGGTCTTCATCCATCATGCATAAAACTTTTACGGCTTCTTCGGCATATATATTACCCTGCGAACCCTTTACGAGTACAATCGCGCCCTTCTCCATAACACTGTGCGCAAAACCGCCAGCATCAATAGCGCTTTTAAAGCTTTTTACCTGACAGCCACGTTGCCGAGCTGCAGGCGCCAGGTATTTTTCGGCTTCATCACCAATGGTAATAACCCAGCTAAGCATGGTAGGATCGCACATTTGGCCCAGTTTTTCGTGTTCGGCCGCCGAGGTAACGCCAAGTTCATTCATGCTTCCTAAAATTGCAATGCGT
>DATCYU010000096.1:0-9177 GCA_036526295.1 Saccharimonadales bacterium (SeqCode)
CAGTCGCATAGATTCTATCGGCATCGTTTATAGCAAGCTGGTAAACCTGGCCGCCGCCAATAATGAACGTTTCTTTCTGCTCGTCGACGGCCGCATACGCTTCATTCAGCGTATGCGCAACGGTGACTCCCTCGATTACCAGCGGTTCGCGCGAAATAACAATATTTTGCCGATTCGGTAATGGGCGACCAATAGATTCATAGGTTTTTCGCCCCATAATAATGGCATTACCAGTTGTTAATTCCTTAAAGCGCTGCAAGTCGGCCGGGAGGTCACGTTGCCATAGAAGGTCATTTTTAGCCCCTATACCATAGTTTTTGTCATAGGCTACAATAATATTCTTCATTTCTTTTATGGTACCACATTGCCTTAGAAGGGCCGTTGTGGCATACTTAGTTTCGTTAGTAGGGAGAGACCAAAACAAACAACGATTCGTACGTTGGAGGGTTATTTTACAGATGAGTGTTTATAGCAATACCGAAATTAAAGCCGCAATTGCCGACGGAACGATTGTATGCACCCCATATAACGAAGCCCACGTAAGCGAGGCAAGCCTTGACTTTACCCTTGGACACTACTTTTACAAGCAAGAATACCAAGAAGATGCTAAAGTATATAACCCTTTTGATAAAGCCGACGTACACCGCTACTTTAAAGGCCCCCTTGAGGCAATGCCTCACAAAGAATGGTGCGAGAAATACGGTTACCAATTGTTTGAAAACATCCCTGAAGACCACCCGATTATCGTCCTTAAACCAGGCGAGCGTATTTTAGCTCACACTCATGAATTCATGGGCATTCGCGCACATGGCGGAGCAAGCGAAGTTCGCTCGCGCAGTAGTTGGGGCCGCAATGGTGTTGCCGTATGTTTTGACGCAGGGTGGATCGACCCAGGCTATATTAATCGCATTACGCTTGAAATATACAACCTTAACGAGCATGAGTCGGTCGTATTACCCGTTGGCGAACGCATGGGGCAGGTTATCTTTCATCATACCGGCGACGTAGATGGCGACTATAGCAGTGGTCGCGATGGCATGAGTGGCAAATACCAGCACACAAACAACCTTGAAGAACTTATTGCAACGTGGTCACCCGAACACATGCTACCACGCGCCTATAAAGACGAACGCAAACTACCAGAGGTGATACCGGGCCTCCCTAAGGGTTTAAAATAATGAGCCAGGGCGTATATATTGTCGTTGAAGGCCCCGACGGGACCGGCAAAACTACTCAGGCGCAGCTACTTGTGAAGCGCCTAAAGCTCGACGGTAAATCGGCCCGGTACGTACACGAACCAGGCGAGACCACTATGGGGCTTGAGCTAGAAAAAATCATTAAAAACCGTGATCTTGCCCGCGATCCGCAAACCGATTTTTTGCTTTTTACCGCAAACCGCGTTGAAGTTTTCAATCAAGTCATTAACCCCGCCCTGCAAAACAACGAAACAATTGTAGCCGACCGAAACTGGCTTTCTTCGGTAGCATACCAGGGAATCGCCAGTGGCCTAGGCGCTGCGACAATTCAAAAACAAACAGCCAAGTGGCTGCCAATTGAATACACCCAGCCAACGTTTACTATTTTGCTTTACATGCCAAAAGCCACCCAGCATAAATCAATGCTGGCAAAGCGGGGAACAAGTGCTAAAGATTACTTCGAATCGAAGCCAGATACCTTTTTAGAAAAAATTAAGACAGGGTATGACAAAGCAGCATCACTCTGTAAACCCGGTAGCTACGTGCGCGTATCTGCCGAAGGTACCAT
The DNA here is from genome assembly GCA_036526295.1 of Saccharimonadales bacterium (SeqCode). Taxonomy (GTDB): domain Bacteria; phylum Patescibacteriota; class Saccharimonadia; order Saccharimonadales; family Saccharimonadaceae; genus CAMLKC01. The sequence continues at coordinate 1,765 of DATCYU010000096.1, forward strand.
TGAAGAAGTCCACGCACGAATACTTGAAACACTCCGCCAAGCTTCGATAATTCTTTAAGCCTCAAGCATCGAGGGTTCCGGCAGCGGAACAATTTTTGCATAGTACGAGCTTGAAAGCGGCTGCAGCCATTTGCGTGCGCGTTCGTGACCAACCGGCAATTGCCGAGCATACGGGTACCACTGCTCAATTTTTTCATACACTTCGCCACGTCGTTCGGGGTTTAAAATGAGGCGATCAAGGTGTCGGTCATTTTCGGCGCACGCCTCTTCGTCGCCGCGCACTAAAAAGGTTCGGTTTTGTACAACCTGCAAAAGCCCTTCGGCTACTTCAAGCTCGGCAACTGTTTGTTTACGCTGAACGGTCATGGCCGGAATTTCTGGCTGCATTGCCTTTATCCTGTGGCGGCCTGGCTCATCAATAAATTCAAAACCCAGTCGGGCTAGCGTAAACATTACGTCACTATCCATTCCTTCAGAAGCGGCAAAATCAAGCGGATGCGACAACTTAGCAAGCTCAACAGAATTGAGTTTGGGATAATCAATAAGAAGGGTTAGAAGTTCAGCAGGCGAGGCGGTACCATTTTTTGCCTTTTCGTAGCGAGGATCATCAACATTTACATCACCCCGCTCCAACGACCCTGGGTTTAGCTCAACCCGACGACTTTGTGAATCATAGAGCGATGTTTCTATAATATCTCTCAGCTGAGCTTCAAGCTCGGGCGACTGCACCCAGTCATATTGACGAACTGCGGCATCAAGCGCTTTGTTTATACCCGTGCATATTCGCAAAACTGACGCCGCCATGTAAGTTTCACTTTGCCTTCGCCCAAATATGCCCCTTCGTTCTTCTACAGCCGTCCACGGCTCAAGTGGAACAGCGCCGTACGTAAGACGGCCCTCATGCTTAATGGAGTGTGGTGAATGGCGTTTCATCAAACTTTTATTATATAATCAAATATGTTTATGGTCAACAAATAGAAGAGGGCGCCGACGACATCGAAAGATGTACGTCGGCGCCCTGAGCTCTTCTGCGCGAACCGCTCAGCGCGCGTAGCGCGCGCGAGCACGTCCGATGATCTCACCCGGCTACGTACGCATGGGAAGCTCGCGAGTGGCGGGCACACACTCGCCAACGCGGTGGCCGCAGATGGTGCAGCGACCTGCGCGGGGAAGCGTGTGGTCGTGGGTAGCCGGGTCAGCGAGAGCCATCAAGGCCTCTCGCAAAACGTACAGAAGGAACAACACGATCTCTCACCTCATCGGGTAGATTCAGATCAGTGTATAAATTATAGCATAAGTTGTTTAAATAGTCAATATGCCCGGTTCAACATCCAAACGTGTTGACATTTTCACAGGTTGTCTGTTACACTACGTTTAGACATTGCCAGAGACAGTAGCGGTGAAGTTCACTTAATTTTGCTACCGAGGAATGACATAAACATTTCATTCATATGTAAAGTCTTTGGTAGTGCGAGAATCAAAGACTTTTTCATTTGTAAAAGCTTTTGGCCTCTCATTACCGCACGTTGACAATTCGGTCGCATAAAAACAACTAAAGAAAGGATTTTTATGGCAATTTCACGCGATAAAAAGAACGCTTTGGTTGCAGAAATGAGTGAGACACTCAACGCTTCAAAAATGACCGTTTTCGCCCAGTACCAGGGTTTGAGCGTTGCCGATGTTCAAGAACTCCGCGCTAAAGCGCGCGAGGCTGGCGTTGCGATTAAGGTAGTTAAAAACCGCCTTGTTCGCGTTGCCATGAGCGCAAGCGACACTTATAAAAACGCGGACACCTCAGCTCTTAACGGCCAGTTGCTTTACGCAATTAGCAGTGAAGACGAAGTTGCCCCCGCCCAAGTACTCGACGCATTCGCAAAAACCCACCCAGCTTTGCAGCTTATGGGCGGTTTTTCTGGCGAAGGCAAAACGCTCGACACCAACGAGGTTAAAGCTCTTGCTGGTCTACCAAGCAAGGAACAGCTTATTGGCCAAGTGGTATCGCAGCTGCTTTCACCGGTCAACGACATTACCAATGCGCTTTCAGGCAATCTTCATGCATTGCTTGACGGCATTGAAGCAAAAGCAACCAGTTAATGAATGGGAGCAAGTTGTGCTTATCTTGTTATCAGAAGGTTGTGGCCCCTCAGGGCCAGCCAAACGCCACGGGCTTGGCAAAGCCAACCCGTAAAGTGTACTTCTGAGAATAAGATAAGTACAACTTGCAATCTGTTAATAGAAATTTAAAGGAGTCTAAGTATGGCTGACATTAAAAAGCTTGCTGAAGAGCTTACTAAGCTTACCGTGCTCGAAGTTAATGAGCTCAAAAACGTTTTGAAAGATGAATATGGCATCGAGCCTGCTGCTGCAGCTGTTGCCGTAGCTGCACCTGCTGCCGATGGCGGCGCTGCTGCTGAAGATGAAAAGACTGAGTTTACTGTTACCCTTAAGGACGCAGGTGCTCAGAAAGTTGCTGTTATCAAGGCTGTTAAGGAAATTACCGGTCTTGGTCTTGGTGAGGCTAAAGCTCTCGTTGACGAGCCAGGCGTTATCAAAGAGAAGGTTTCAAAAGACGAAGCCGAAGCAGCTAAGAAACAGCTTGAAGAAGCTGGCGCAACTGTCGAACTCAGCTAATTTATTGCGGCCGATTGTTAACCAATCAAAAAATAGCCGCCCTACGGGGCGGTTGTTTTTATAGTACGAAGAATTGGCAGCAATAAAAATGACAACGCTTTTGCAGTCACCCCTAATAAATTTGTGGAAAAACATACTGCTTGAGCTTACAACGTCGTTATTGCTACAATAAGCATCAGATATGCTACTCAAAAAACTGCGTACTAAAGGTTTTACTGTTGTTGAGCTCCTTGTCGTTATTGGTGTTATTGCTATTTTGGCGGGCATTATATTGGTATCTTACCGATCATTACAGAACGGCGGCTATGATGCATCCGTTCAATCAGACCTTGATAGCGCAGCAGGGCTCATGGAATCGTTCAGAACGCATGATTCAACAACCCATCAATTTCCAAAAACAACAGTCGACCTTGGTACGCTCTCGCTGAGAGCCGCCAAAAGCGCCTACGATCAAACGGTAACAGTTAATTATGTATACTGTGTTAATACCACTGATTATCAGTCGTATGCCGTTGTAGCGCTCAGCAAATCGGGCAATATTTATATGATGACGCAAGACGGATTTTCGACTCCAACGAGTATTACAAAAGCTGACTTTTCAAACGCCACGACTATTTGCAGTACTCGGCTCAGCATGGGGCTTATTTCGGCAGGCATGTCTGCCGCAGCCACCTGGCAAACGTGGGTTAACGGTTAGTAATTGACACAACTATAGGCACCTGTTATATATAGGGGTAATACTACACAAAAATAGACAAAGGAAATTGCGAGTTACCATGTCTGATTTACCCGAAAAACAAGTCAAGCGACTACGTTCGCTTATTCAGGAGGCTGAAACTAACCTAGCAGCCGCCAAAGAACTACTTATTAGCATTGTAGGCGAAGACGGCACCGTCGTAACACCACGCAACAGTCAAGAAGACGTGAGCGGTAAGGTTGTTGAGGGCGTATTTGACGGCCAAATTATGATTGGCCCCGATGGCAAGAGCTACCCCGTACCAGCAAACTACGCCAGCAAGTCAAAGCTGGTTGAAGGCGATATTCTTAAGCTTACCATTGCCGATGACGGTGGATTTATTTACAAGCAAATTGGACCCGTTCCTCGCAAGCAAATCATTGGTACGCTCACACAGCACGACGGCGCATATTACGTTGAAACAAACGGCCGTGAATACCGCATTCTTTTGGCAAGCGTTACTTACTTTAGGATTAACCTTGGCGATCAAGTAACCATTATCGTGCCCGAAGACAACCCCGAAGCGACGTGGGCGGCCGTTGAAGCGGCGCTCTAGTAGGGTAGTATGCCTCAAGAAGGAACATACCTTCTTACCAATGTTGGCTTTTCGCCAAGCGAAGAACCATGCATAACACTTCAGCGCGAAGGTAGTTTTTTTGATCTTTTGCCGCTTAGCAAAACAATCGACCTACAATTCGACAACTCGCAGCGCTACTGCGTAGGATGGCGAAATATTACAACCGGGGAACGCTCGGCTTGCCCCACAGCCGCTGCACTCGATGGTAAATATGAACAATGTGCAGCATGCCAAGAACGCACGGGTTTTAACCCAGCGTTTTATCATGCAACAAGCGTTTCTACGCAGCAAGAGGCCCGTAATCAAGAACCGCACATTCTTTATCTTGCACGGTTTGGGAATGGAATTATAAAAGTAGGAATCTCATATGCCAAACGGGGTCGCTCGCGCCTACTTGAACAAGGTGCACGTGATGCGCTCATACTCGATACATTTCCATCTGCCAATATTGCTCGGCAATACGAGGCAAAAATTGCAGCACTGCCAAATATCGTAGAAACGCTACAAGTTCGAAAAAAACTGAGCTTAATTTTACAACCATACAGTCATCAAGATGGCGAACACGAGCTACAGGCGACAAAGCAAAAAATTGAGGAAGCACTCAAAATATCATTTGAAAAGCCTCAGCTTTTTAACCTTGATCCTATCTATTTCCCTCATGACACGCCAAACCTTGCCGACAGTGTTGATTGCACTGATCAAAACAAGCTCACCGGCACTGTGAATGGCAGCGTAGGAAGCTTACTTTTTTGTTTATACAACGAAACGCCGGTCTTTTTGCCGCTTAAAAAATACGTTGGCTATAACGTGGAGCTTGCGTACACGCAAACTCAGCTTTCGCTTCCTGCGAGGCAAACGTCTTTGTTTTAGTAATCGCCAAAAGCACAACAAACTATTGCGTCAAATAGCGTACAATAAAAACAAGAAACGAGAGGGAATGGCTTTATGGCGCAGGCGCTGTACCGCAAATATCGCAGCAAATCGCTCAGCGATATTGTAGGGCAAGAACATGTCACCGATATTTTGCAGCGGTCGCTTGCCGCTGGGCGTATTTCGCATGCCTACTTACTTACCGGGCCAAAAGGCGTCGGAAAAACCTCAATCGCTCGTATTTTAGCGCACGAAATAAACAAGTTGCCGTATAACGACGATTCGACCCACCTAGACATTATTGAGATTGACGCTGCCAGCAATAATGGCGTTGAAGACATACGTGAGCTTCGCGATAAGGTGCAGATAGCACCCGTTTCGGCTGCAAAAAAAGTATATATCATCGACGAAGTACATATGCTTTCCAAGGCGGCTTTTAATGCACTTCTAAAAACACTCGAAGAACCACCCGAACATGCCGTGTTTATTCTTGCTACTACCGATGTCGACAAGCTGCCGGCAACTATTATTAGCCGTACCCAGCGTTTTAGTTTTCGACCCATTAGTACAAAAGACGCCATTAAGCACTTAAAATACATTGCCACAACCGAAGGTATTACGATAGATGATGCCGCTCTTGAGCTGATTGCCCAGCGTGGCGACGGCAGTTTTCGTGACAGCATTAGCTTGCTCGATCAACTTACCAGCCTGGCCAGTGACACAAAAAGTATTACAAAAGAGCTGATTGAACAAACACTTGGACTTGCGCCGAGCGAACTCGTTAATCAACTTTTAGAGGCTTACGAATCCCACAATCTAGCGCAAATCGTAGCACTACTTAATGCAAGCGAGCAGAGTGGTATACAGCCGACTGTCTTAAGCAGCCAACTTGTGCAAACCCTGCGCGAACGAATTGTTGAAAAGCCCCAGCTTTTGCCGCTGCTTGATCAACTCCTTGAAGTTGGGAAATCATCTAAACCAACTATCAAACTTTTGACCATTTTAGCAGCCCACAGCGCACAAAAAACAAAGAGCGCCGCCTTAAGCGCACCACCAGCCGAGGTCAGCGCACCGATTGCAGAACTTGAGCGTCAAGCAACCAAACCAAAGCCAGTTGTGCACCAACGCCCGGCCGCAACGCCTCGCCATGCACCAGAGCCCACCCCGACCATAGAAGCGCCCCAAGGTAAGTCTGGCGATGCCCACCTAGAAAACCTCAACTGGGAGAATGTCGTAGAATTCGCCCGCAAAAACTACGTGGCAATTTATAGTGTTCTTAAAAAATGCTTCTACGAGGTTGATGGCGATCGGCTTATTATTTACACAGGGAGCGCCTTTTACAAAAAGAAACTCGACGACGCAAAATATCGTGTAAATATAGCGACTATTCTTGAAGAAACCGGTGCGGGCAACCCTGCGATTGAAGTGGTTGGCACACCGCCACCGCCAAAAGATAGCACAGCAGCCGCGGTAGCTGCTATTATGGGAGGTGGAGAAGAGGTGAGCGTAGATAATTAGTACTACGCTTAGGGCGAGGTTATGTCAGCAAAAGAAGTTCCGACCGGTAAGGTCCCGCCACAAAATATTGACGCCGAGATGAGTCTGCTTGGCGCCGTACTTATTGACGAGGAAGTCCTCGCCGATGTTTCTGAGCTTGTCTCGAGTAAAGATTTTTACGACAAGCGTCACCGAATGATTTTTTCGGGCATGATGCGACTTTATGAGCGGCACAAGCCGGTCGATCTTTTAACCCTTACCGACGAACTCAAAAAGAAAGACGAATTCGATACGGTTGGCGGTACTGCATACCTCACCGAACTTACTAACTACGTACCGACCGCCGCTCACGCCGAAGCGTACGGCGAACTTGTTGCGCAAAAAGCCGTGCGCCGACGCCTTATAAAAGCAAGTGCCGAAATCTCGGAAATGGGTTTTGATGAAGAAACAACAACCCAAGAACTACTTGAAAAAGCCGAAGCCGAACTGTTTAGCGTGAGCGATCAGTCGCTCAAGCAAGATCTTACCAGTATTGAGCAGATTTTGACCGATAGCTTTGACCGTATGGAAGAGCTACACCGCAACAAAGGAGCACTGCGCGGTATTCGCACTGGTTTTCGTGATCTCGACAACATGACCGCTGGCTTGCAACGAAGCGACCTTATTATTTTGGCCGCCCGGCCAGCCATGGGTAAAACGACATTAGTGACGAACTTAGCTTATAATGTGGCGACGATTGCTAAACAGCCTGTTTTGTTCTTTAGCCTTGAGATGAGTAAAGAACAGCTGGTTGATCGTATGCTTGCCGATGCCAGTGGGGTAGACGCCTGGAATATTCGCACGGGTAACTTGAGCGACGAAGATTTCTCGAAACTTTCCGAAGCAATGGGCGAACTCGCCGAGGCACCAATCTACATCGACGACACCCCCGGGCTATCGGTGCTTGAAATGCGCACCAAAGCACGGCGAGCATCACACGATGCGCCGCTCGGCCTGGTGATCGTCGACTACCTTCAGCTTATGCAAGCCAGCGGAAACCACAATGGCAACCGCGTACAAGAGGTAAGTGAGATTTCGCGCGGTCTTAAGCTCATTGCTCGTG
>DATCYU010000097.1:0-2747 GCA_036526295.1 Saccharimonadales bacterium (SeqCode)
AAGCGCCGTGCAATAAGCCGCCGTGCAACACGATCGATTTTTTGGTGCGCACCCATTACACGGCCAGATTTTGTTCGAAATGTCGTTCCGGAATACATAGAAAATATTTTAGTTTAATGTGGTTAGCCGCTGGTAGTATTCAACTTCGGCGGCCAATTGCTTATATTGTAGCAGGTTTTTACCATTTTGAACGAACGCCCTTGCCTGGTGCTGGGCTCGCGCAATCAGCTGCGTATCGGCAAGTGTAGCAATTTGTAAATTAAGTGCACCATGCTGCGCTCGCCCGTAGATTTCACCCGGGCCCCGAAGCTTAAGATCAACCTCGGCTAAATAAAAACCATCATCAGATTTTTCAATTTCTTTTAGTCGCTGCGTGGGCTTTGAGGTGTCAGACATAATAAGGTAGCAGTAGCTTTGATGCGAAGAGCGACCAACCCGGCCACGTAGCTGGTGAAGCTGGCTTAAGCCAAACCGATCCGCGTTTTCGATCATCATAACCGTTGCATTAGGAACGTCAACCCCTACCTCAACCACAGTGGTACTTACTAGTATATCGAGCTCACCGGCGGCAAACTTTGCCATAACCGCATCTTTTTCGTCGGCTTTCATTTTTCCGTGCAAAAGACCAATGCGGCGGTGCCTAAAAATAGTGCTTTTTAGTTTTTTGTACTCGGCTTCAACACTTTTAATATCGTTGTCGGGGTTGTCGTCAATAAGGCTGCAAATAATGTACATTTGCCTACCAGCGGCGAGCTCGGCATCGGCCTGTTTGTAAAGCTGCGCACGGCTCACTGGCGACCAAAGCTTTGTTTTAATAGGTTTTCGACCTTTTGGTCGCTCGTTAAGAACACTTACATCGAGCTCACCATAGAGTGTCAACGCTAGACTGCGCGGAATAGGTGTTGCCGTCATAGCGAGTAGATGAGGCATATGCTGAGATTTATTTAGGAGCTCTTGGCGCTGTTTTACCCCAAAACGGTGTTGCTCGTCGATAGCAACAAATCCTAATTTATGGAATACTACCGTGCTCTGAATAAGCGCATGCGTACCTACGACAACATCTACCCCGCCACTGGCAATTTGTTCGTAGAGTGTTTTACGCGCCTGCCCTTTCACACTACCAGTGAGTAGACCCACTTTTACACCAAAAGGTTCAAGGAGACGCGAAAGTGTTTCGACGTGTTGCGAGGCTAAGATTTCGGTTGGTGCCATAAGTGCCGATTGGAACCCCGCATGCGCCGCCTGGCGCGCAGCAAGACCAGCCACAACGGTTTTTCCTGAACCAACGTCGCCTTGCAAAAGTCGGTTCATGGGTGTTTTGCGCTCAAAGTCTTGAATGATCTCCCACGCGGCACGGCGCTGCGCACCGGTTAACTCAAAAGGAAGCTGCTTCACAAACTCGCCAACCACTTTTTGGTCAAATGGAATGTGCCAGCCCTCGAGCTTGGCGTTTTCTTGTTTGTTAAGCTGCGCGGCAAGCAGTAGCTGAAATAGTTCTTCAAAGGCGAGGCGTTCTCGCCCGCGCTCAATATCTTCATGCGTTTTGGGAAAATGCATGCCAAGTGTTGCCGCCGAATGAGAAAGTAGGCCCTCGGCCTGGACAATATCCGGCGGCAACGTTTCGGGTAGCATGGTCATGAGTGGCCGAAGCTCATGCAAAATTTTACGCACAAGCTGGCTTTTTAAGCCCTGCACTGCCCGGTACACGGGTAGTAGTCGGTCTGCCTGAACGGGCATTTCACTCGCCTTTTCGGCACTTGGGTTGGTGAGCTGGTAGCGATTGTAATTAAACTCAAATTCACCCGAAAAAAGGAACTCCTCGCCGCTTTTAAGCTGCGTTTCACGGTAGGGTTGATTAAACCATACCGCTTGGAGCTTGCCGCTACTATCAGCGAGTGTAGCCGTTGTGATACGCAGGCCACGCCGAACCGGGCGGGTAGCAACCTTTTCGCAATGTGCTTTTATGGTAGCCTTGCCGGGTTGAATATCGGCTATTGCTACCACGCCCGAATAATCCTCGTGTTTACGCGGCAAAAAGTTAATAAGGTCGCCCACGGTGTATAGCCCCGCCGCCGCAAACTGCTCGGCAGTCTTTGCGCCTACGCCTTTGACGCTTTCAAGTGACGAAGCGAGGTTCATGAATCGAGCAGCATTCCCTCCAGAGTCTTGGAAAGTGCCTCGAGTCGCTCGGCAACCTCGTGGTATTGCACCTCAGCATGTGCGGGGTCTCGCACTTCTTCGCGCCATTGTACGTAAAATTTCAGTTTTGGCTCAGTACCGCTTGGGCGAATAGTTACCCGGCAATGTTCATCGCCATTTAGCTCTAGCACTACAACATTACCCTTTATGCAGTCAATGGGCTGCACCTTGCCGGTCGCTATGTCGCGGCGCTCAAGTGTTTTGTAATCTAAAATTGCCGTAATATCGTAATCGCCCAACCTTTTTGGCGGCGCTTGGCGAAGCTGAGCCATTGCTTGTTGCATGGTTTCAAAGCCACTCGCCCCTAAGAAGTATGCGTTAGCTAAGCTTTCAACATATAGGCCATGTTGTACGTAAAGTTCAAGAAGGCGATCGTACAGAGTTTTACCCTCTTTTTTAAGCTCGGCAGCATATTCGGCAATGGGTAGCGCGCCGGCAGCGCCATCTTTGTCACGGGCATAAGCTCCTTTTAGCATGCCAAAGCTTTCTTCGCTGCCTGTCACAAATACTTCATCGGTACCCTCTTTTTGGCGAATCAACTCACCAAT
>DATCYU010000098.1:0-2875 GCA_036526295.1 Saccharimonadales bacterium (SeqCode)
AGTCGTTAATAAGGTGTACCATGCGCTCGCTACTTGTAAAGGCTTCGTCAAGCAGTTGCCGCTGCATTTTGCTAATTTTGCCAGCGTCACCTTCAAGCACCATACTGATGTAGCCTTTCACGCTCGTTAGTGGTGTTCGAAGCTGATGCGATGCCATACTTACAAATTCATCTTTTGCTTCGTCGAGGCGGTGGAGCTGCTCGTTGCTGGCGCGAAGTTCTTTGGTAGCTTCCTCAACCCGCTGGCGAAGTGTTGTGTTGAAATCTTGAATTTGCTCAAAACGAAGCGTGTTTTGAATGGCCACCGCAAGTTCGTCGCTGGCAATACGAACCACGTCTATATCGCGCTGTGAATACGCGCTACCGGTTGTTTTATACCCAAAAAAGCAATAGCCCACAACTTCGCTACGTGTTTGCAACCGCACTACAATCGACACGCCAGCAGCTTGCATTTCGCGATGGAATCTATTGGGGTGCACTTCGACACTGTCAATACTCACGACATCGGTCACATAATGAAGCAACTGTTCGGGCGTAAACACCGGTAACTTAGGCGGGTGCACCCCAACGCTCAGATGTTTCCCGCTTTTTTCAGACACTCTGTCTACCAATGTGAGTGTTATGAAGTCTGGTTTTAATGCACGGCGAAGTATAGTAAGTGAGCCGTTCACTAATGGCTTCGTTTCGGTTGAATGCACTAAAACTGTTGCGAGATCATCAAGCACGTTTTTCGTATCATAATCGTCTTGGTAAAAAACTGCACGTGTTACATGGTTAAAGAATCGACGCGAAGGCTCAACAAGCGACACCAGCGCAATAACAATAAGTGTCGATACTACAATCTGCGTCACACTCGGGTAAACGCCTACAATAATAAACGAAAGTGCGGCCGTTAAAAATGCATACAAAATACTAGCAAATATAAGGAGTAGCAAATAGGCTACAAAACGCGCGGCAATAAGGCGAACATCAAACAACTTGCGCCGTATAATGCCATACGCAAAACTTGCCGTAAAAAGCAGTGCGATAAGCGGCGAAAAGGCAACAAGCGAGGAGTTTTTAAACGCCAGCACCACTACAAAGTTAGTAAGGAGCAAAAAGCCAAAGGTAGAGATAATACCAATAAGCCCATAACGCATATATTCTTTGGCGACACCACGAAGATGCAAGAATTTTCGTAGTAGTATAGTGAGGCTGAGCCCTAAAACTACTACAACATACGGTACAAAAATTACCATGCCAAACCCGGCCATTGGCTGCGGTTGACCGTCTGCACTGTAATTAAGTTGCGTAAAAAGCCAGGGGCTGAGCGCCACCAGGGCGACAAAAATCGCGCTCGGAATAGACCATCGTTCGATTCCTTTTAAGTAGCGCTCCCCTGTAGGAAACGTGTTGGCAAGCAAAAGAATAAAAAGCATCATAAACGACACGACCGCCATGACAATACGTATCCATGTAAGTTGGTCAAATAAAAGCGGATGAAGCGAAACGTAATTAAAAATCGCCCATACGGCAAGCGCTATCCCAAACCGCGCAAAATCACGGTTAAGGCGCCCTTGTGGGTTTTTTGAAAGCACAAGTACAGACAACGCGAGGTTGCAGGCGGCCGATACACAGGCAACGATAAGCTCAAGCATTTATTTAAGCATACGACGTTTTTACGCGTATTGCAAAGGATTACTCAAGACCAAGCATTTGCCGAATCTGGGCTGTTTTTTCGGCGTGCTCTGCGTGATAGGCATCGGTTGAAACGTATTCAAGTAATTGGTCGTCAAGCGAGATAATTGTTCGCCCACTTTTTATGTCTTCGCCCAGTGCAATTTTGCGAAGCGCGTAGGCAACCACCGCACCCGACATAATCGCCGAACCGCCAAGCTGTGGCTGCACGGCAATATCACGGCCTATTTGCATAAGTGATTCTTGCACCCGCACTGAGGCGTTTTCGGGGCCGATGATCTCCATGGCATACCGCAAAAACTCCCTGCGGTCACCTGGTCGCGTCAGCAGATCTTCGACGCCATCAACCAACCCGTGAAACAACGGCAGGTTTTCATCAAGATCGTACCGTTCCACATCCAGCATGGCCGAATCACCTAAATCGGTTACCATCACCACTGGCAAGCGACGCTTACGTGCTTCAATACGAAGCATTACTTTTACCATTAAGTTGTCGATTTCGTCGACAACTGCGTGAAGTGGCCAGGGGGTATCAAAAAAGTCGGCAATATTTTCCGGTGTGATATCGGTTGAAAAACGGCTTATCGTAAGGTAGGGGTTCATTTCATACAGTTTACGGGCAATAATAAGCGATTTTGAAAGACCAATATCGCTCACGCCAGCCAGTACGCGGTTTAGGTTAGAGCCATTTATAACCGCACCGTCGGCAAGTTTTAATTGCTGTGAAATACCCGTAATACCAACAGAAAGCGCTGCGTTGCTACCGACGCTCATCCCCGCACAACCAACATTAAATTCTCCAAGCCGTTTTTGCTCGTCGGCAGTAATAAGGTTTCGGTTGCGCGTGGTGCGTAGTTCTAAAAACAGGTCTTTGGCAATAACATGTACTAATGTTTTGCTCCATGGGTAATATACCCATGATCCCTTACGCCACGCGTCGCTATCAGCGTGATGTTGGGCAAGCTCGGTATCAAGCACTTTGAGCTTATCCTCGTACGGAGTTTGGTATAGCTCGGCGCTTCGGCTTACTAATAACTCGGCGTATTGCTCGTCATAATCATCAACAATGCTCTCAATAGGCTCGCGCTCAAGTAACTGCTGGAGCGTTTCCTCAGCATGGGGTTGCGACATATCAACCACGACCGGCTGCCACGAAGTTGTATCTCGTTTTGCTTTTGTAGCAATTTGCTTTAGTTTTT
>DATCYU010000099.1:0-5772 GCA_036526295.1 Saccharimonadales bacterium (SeqCode)
GCCGAAAGCTACCCAGGGCAGCAAAATGCCTATTCGGTCAGCATGCCATACCAAAAAGTTAACGATGTATTGGGACTTAACCTAACGCCACAAGAAATAGCCGCGATTATGCAAAACGTCGAATTTACAGTGACCGACGACAAAGACGCGGCGTCGATTGGCATAAAAAGTGGTAACGTGCTTTCCTTCACCCCACCGTATTGGCGTGCCGATATTCATATCGCTGAAGATGTCATTGAAGAAATTGGCCGGCTGTATGGCTTTGATGCAATTACACCTACGCTTCCGCATCGCGATTTTACCGCTGTACGCCCAAGTCACTTTGACGCTTTGCGTTCTGATATTCGTAAAGCACTTTCGCGTGCTGGTGCAAATGAAGTTTTAACCTATAGCTTTGTGCATGGTGATTTGCTTATAAAAGCTGGCCAAAAAACCGAAGATTCTTACCGGCTTGTTAATTCGCTGAGCCCTGAGCTGCAATATTATCGCCAAACAATTACACCGAGCCTTCTTTCGATCATTCATGGCAATATCAAGCAGGGCTATGATCATTTTGCAGTGTACGAAGTAAACAAAGCACATCCTAAACAGCACGGCATGACGAACGAAAATGTTCCGGCCGAGGTTGATATGGTTGCGCTGACGGTAGCCAATAAAAAATCTCAACAAGGCGCAGCCTATTACGAAGCAAAGCGAATGCTTGAATACCTTGCGAAAATGCTGGGGCTTGAACTTGTTTACTCGCCGCTTGAGGCTGATCCTAATTATCCCGTAGCGGCTCCGTTTGAACATCGCCGCGCGGCATTAGTAACCGATAAGAAAACCAACACCATGCTTGGTATTGTCGGCGAATACAAGCGTTCGGTTGTAAAAGCCTTCAAGTTACCCGATTACACAGCCGGTTTTGAAATTGGCTCGATTCCCGTACTTGAAGCCGTACAGCGTTTAACAAGCGACTACCGCTCCGTAAGTCGCTACCCGGGTACCGAACGCGATATATGTTTCCAGGTGCCAGTGACGATGTCGTTCCAAAAACTTAATGATGCCGCATGGGCTGCATTAAAAAATAGTCCGCTCGAGACTTCAGTTGAACCAGTCGATATTTACCAGCCTGAGGGCGCTACAACAAAAAACGTTACCTTGCGCATTTCGCTTACTTCGCACAAAAAAACGCTTACGGGCGATGAAGTTACGAATGTTATAAATAGTGTTGCCGCCCATGTTACGAGTGAACTAGGCGCCGCAGTTATTTAAAGCGGACTTATGTGATTTTAGTCACAGTAAATACGCTAAACTAGTTTATTTACCACTTGCATCAGTGTATGATGGGAGCATAATGCTTATGCCAAAACATCGAGGGTATTTTTGTGACAAATAAACAAAAGCTACTTGCTGCGGGCTTGGCGATCGGCATTGTAGCATTATTTTGCGCTGCGATTTTTTACTTTAGCCACGTGAATGTTGCAGTACTTAACCCGCAGGGTGTTGTAGGAAACAGCGAACGAGATTTAATAGTATTTACTGTTATTTTAAGCCTCTTGGTGGTGGTTCCTGTGTTTACGCTTCTTGGCGTATTTGCATGGAAATATCGCGACACAAATACTAAAAAGGTTGAATACAAACCCGAATGGGACAGCGATAAAATTCTAGAAACAATTTGGTGGGGTATTCCTTGTGTTGTTATTTTGGCGCTTAGTATTGTTACGTGGCAAACGAGTCATTCGCTTGATCCGTTTCGACCACTGAACGTAGCGACAGAACCGTTACGCGTGCAAGTTGTTGCACTCCAGTGGAAATGGTTATTTATATACCCCGACCAAGGTGTTGCGAGCGTAAACGAGCTTGAAATACCCGAGAAAACCCCCATTAATTTCGAGATTACCTCAGATGCACCTATGAATGCATTTTGGGTGCCAAGCCTAGGCAGTCAAATTTATGCAATGAGTGGTATGTCGACGCAGTTGCACCTGATGGCAGATAAAGTAGGGGAATATAAAGGCTCATCTACAAATATAAGTGGCACCGGTTTTGCCGACATGACGTTCAGTGTTCATGCAGTAGCAAACGCGCAGTTTAAACAATGGGTCGAGATGGCAAGAGGTAGTGAAGCGCTTACGACCAATACATACGCCGAACTAGCCAAACCTGGCACAATGCAAAAAACAATGCACTACATGGTACCCGATACGGCGTTGTATGACTCAATTGTTGCAAAATATAGCCAGCCAGCGCCGCAACACACCACAATGCCGATGAATATGGGAGGAATGTAGCATGAATGATTTAAGTAATATACTGTTTGGTCGACTCGATTGGAGCCAGTTGCCATCTAACCCTATTACTATTGGCGGTGCAATTGGTATGGTACTCGTACTCTTGGCAATTGTTGGCCTGGTTACCTATTTTAAAAAATGGACCTGGCTTTGGAAAAACTGGTTTACAACGCTCGATGCTAAAAAGATCGGCATCATGTATATTATCGTTGCTGTGGTTATGTTACTTAGAGGCGCTTCTGATGCATTTATGATTCGCGCCCAGCAGGCGCTTGCCGCCGGTTCAGCGCATGGGATTGTTCCGGCAGATATGTTCCAGCAGGTGTTTTCGGCACACGGTACCATTATGATCTTTTTTGTGGCGATGGGCATGATGTTTGGGCTTATCAATGTAGTTTTGCCTTTAATGCTCGGTGCACGCGATGTTGCGTTTCCTTTTATGAACTCGGTTAGTTTTTGGCTATTCGCTGCAGGAATGGTGCTCGTTAATGTTTCGTTGGTTATTGGTGGTTTTTCGCCGGGTGGGTGGCTCGGGTATCCGCCACTCACTGAGCTTGCTTATAACCCTGGGCCGGGTGTTGATTTTTGGATATGGTCGCTGCAAATTGCGGGCGTAGGCAGCTTGCTTTCGGGTATTAACTTTTTAGTAACGATTTTAAAAAAGCGTGCACCCGGCATGGCACTCATGAAAATGCCAATCTTTGCGTGGAGCGTGCTAACCACAACACTCCTTATTATCTTTGCTTTTCCAATTCTTACGGCAACGCTTGGTGTGCTTGGTCTTGACCGTCTTATGGGCATGCATTTCTTTACGTCTGACTTTGGTGGTAACCCTATGATGTACATTAACCTTATTTGGGCATGGGGACACCCCGAGGTTTATATTTTGATTCTGCCGGCATTTGGCATATTTTCGGAGGTTGTTGCGACGTTTACGCGCAAAAAACTATTTGGTTATAAAACAATGGTTGTGGCGTTGTTTGCGATTACGTTTTTGTCATTTATTGTTTGGCTTCACCATTTCTTTACGATGGGCGCAGGGGCAGACGTAAACGCTTTCTTTGGCATTACCACCATGATTATCGCGGTGCCAACGGGCGTCAAGGTATTTAACTGGCTTTTCACTATGTATAAGGGCAGAATTCGTTTTGCCACGCCAATGCGATGGTTTATGAATTTTGTGATTACCTTTACGCTCGGTGGTGTGAGCGGCGTTTTAATGGCGGTACCGGCAATTGATTTTCAGGTGCATAACAGCCTATTTTTGGTAGCACATTTTCATAACACCATCATTGGCGGGGTATTATTTGGCTATTTTGCCGGCCTAACCTACTGGTTCCCTAAAGTATTCGGTTTTAAACTTAATGAACGCCTTGGCAAATACGCCACGTATTTATGGGTGATTGGTTTTATGGTGGCCTTTATGCCACTCTACGCGTTAGGGCTTATGGGCGCTACGCGGCGGCTTGATCACTATACCGATACCACCTGGCAGCCGCTCTTCATTGTTGCGGGTATAGGTGTGGGAATTATTGGCCTAGCGGTTGCCGTACAGTTACTGCAGCTTGGAGTAAGTATTTGGCAACGTAAGGCAAATCGCGACACGTCGGGCGACCCATGGAACGGCCGCACACTGGAATGGTCGGTACCATCGCCGGCGCCGTTTTATAACTTTGCAGCAATACCACGCGTAGGTGAACGCGATGCATTTTGGGCGGCAAAGCAGCGCCGTAAGCTCGGCCACCTTGAAAAGGCACCTGAATATAAAGATATTTGGCTGCCAAAAAATAGTAGCCTCGGCATTGTTATCGCTGGTTTTGCGTTTTTGTGTGCCTTTGGGCTGATTTGGCATATGTGGTGGCTGGCGATTGCCGGCATTGTAGGAGTTATGGCGAGCGTTATTGCGCGTGCCAATGACGATTCAACTGAATACAAGGTGACTGCCGGTGAATTAAAGCATATGGATAGCGTACATCGGCAAAAGGGGCAACTAGCATGAGCACTGCACGCGTGAATGTATTAGAAAGAGAGCAGAGCGATCTTAAAGCACTTGGTTTTTGGGTATATCTTATGACCGACTGCTTGCTGTTTGCGGCACTATTTGCAACCTATGTTATTCTGCGTTCTAATACCTATGGTGGGCCAACGGGGCACGATCTTTTTTCAATGCCAAATGTTCTGCTTGAAACACTCACACTGTTAACAAGTAGCTTCACGGCTGGCTTGGCAGTGCTTGCGGTAAAAGCCGGTCAGCGCCGTATGAGCCTCATTATGATGGCAGTCACATTTTTGCTTGGTGCTGTCTTTTTGGCGCTCGAACTCAATGAGTTTAGCCAATTTGCTATGGATGGTCATGGTTGGTGGTCCAGCGCATTTTTATCAGCATTCTTTACGCTCGTAGGAACGCACGGCCTCCATATTACAATGGGGCTCTTGTGGCTTGGGGTGCTTATGGTGCAATACCTGAGGCGTGGAGCTACCGCAGGAGTAAAGAGGCGCATGATGCTTTTTGGCATGTTTTGGCATTTCTTGGACGTTGTATGGATATTTATTTTTACCATCGTGTATTTAATGGGGGTTATATAGCATGGCAAAGCAAATAGTCCGCTACGGCGTAGGGTTTGGTTTAGCGGTTGCAACAACACTGCTAGCCTATTGGTTTGTTGTAGGTCATGTCTTTACAGGTGGCTGGCTAGTTGCTGCCATTATGCTCCTGGCTGTCTTGCAGCTGGCTATACAAATGGTTTTCTTTTTGCATTTAGGTAGCGGCCGCGAAGCACGCTGGAATGTAGTGTCGTTCTTCTTTATGACGTTGATTCTGGTTGTTATTGTCGCGGGGTCACTTTGGATTATGTACAACCTTAACTACAACATGATGACCATGAACCAAAGCCAGAAAGACGGATACATGAAGCAGCAGAGTAATAGCGGAGGATTTTAACGCGTGGCAACATTTAAAGATTATTATTCACTCACAAAACCAGGGGTGCTTTACGGAAACGCAATTACCGCAGCCGCTGGTTTTTTACTGGCAGCTAAGGGGAATATTCATATAGGGCTTTTTGTTGCACTGGTAGTGGGTTCAACGCTCATGATCGCATCTGCTTGTGTACTTAATAATTTCCTCGACCAAGACATTGATAGCAAAATGGAGCGCACCAAAAAACGGGCGATTGTGGCCGGTATTGTACCCGGGCGACATGCGGTAATTATGGCAACAGTGCTAGGCGTGGTGGGCCTTAGTATTTTAGCGTTTTATACAAATTGGCTTGTGGTTATAGTGGGGATCGTTGGCTACATTGATTATGTGGTGCTTTACGGCATGCTTTCAAAGCGGCTTTCGCTTTACGGCACACTCGTCGGTAGTGTATCGGGGGCGGCGCCGGTACTTGCGGGTTATCTCGCAGTCACAAATTCAGTTGACGCTGGTGCGGTTATTGTATTTGCGGCCATGTTTTTATGGCAGATGCCCGAGTTTTACTCAATTGCAATTTACCGG
>DATCYU010000100.1:0-2437 GCA_036526295.1 Saccharimonadales bacterium (SeqCode)
CTCCTTTTTAAATTGCGTATGGGTTGGGGTCGCTAGCGGTTCGGCGCATCCGAACGTGAACGAATAGAGGATCACGTACGCATACGATGATCATAGTAATTAAAAGTATACCAATCAGTAGCGTGTGGGGCAAGATATAATCTATAATAATACTATGGAAAAAATGCGTCACAAAGCGGGAGCGGTATTCAATGTTATTTACGACACGGGCGTTATTATAAAGGGTATCGACGGAGCGATTGAGCTGGTCGCGGGGCTTGTATTATGGCTGTCGCCTTCATTCGTGCACTCCCTACTTACGGGAGCCCATAATGAATTAGCCGAAAGCCAACGTCATTCTTTGCAGTATCTTGCACAGTATATTGGTCATCTTGACCTACAGTTGGCCACGGCAGGTACCGCGTTTTTAGTGATCTTTTTGATTTCACACGGAGTAATTAAGTTAGCCCTGGTTGTTGCGCTACTCAAAAAAATCGTTCGAGCGTATCCCGTTGCTATGGTAGTGTTAGGCTTGTTTTTGATTTATCAGGTGTATGCGTTTATTCGTGATCCAACCATTAGTATGGCTTTGTTTTGTTTGCTCGATATTGCAATTATTGGCTTGGTGTGGCGAGAGTATCGTCTGCTCTCCTCTGAAAACATGATACAATAACATTCGTGCAAAAAATTCTATTGTATTACAAATTTACGCCTATTAAAGATCCGCAAGTAGTGAAGCTATGGCAAAAAGCATTATGCGAAAGCCTTAATTTACGTGGGCGTATTTTGGTTTCGCCACACGGTTTGAATGGTACGGTTGGTGGCGAAATTGATGATTTAAAAAAATACATTAAAGCAACGAAAGAGTTCGAGGGCTTTAAAGGAACGGTATTTAAGTGGAGCGATGGTGGGCGCGAAGATTTCCCCCGTATGAGTGTTAAAGCTAAAAAAGAGATCGTTGCTTTTGATGCTGCCGATGAACTCAGGGTTGACGAAAACGGTGTTGTTGGCGGTGGGACTCACTTAAAACCCGAAGCGGTCGATGAGCTCGTAAAAGAACGTGGCAACGACGTGGTGTTTTTTGATGGTCGCAATGCGTATGAGGCAAAAATTGGAAAGTTCAAGAACGCGATTGTGCCAAACACACGTACGAGTCGTGATTTCATTAAAGAGCTTGAGAGCGGCATCTACGACGACATTAAAGACAAGCCAATTGTTACCTACTGCACGGGCGGCGTCCGCTGCGAAATACTTTCAAGCCTTATGAAAAACCGCGGTTTTAAAGAAGTTTACCAAATTGATGGCGGTATTGTGAAATATGGCGAGGCGTATGGCGACGATGGGCTATGGGAAGGCAGCCTCCATGTGTTTGATAACCGAATGAAAGTTGATTTTAGTGATCACACCAAAACAGTGGGCACATGCATTCATTGCGGTAGCCCAACAAATAATTACGAAAACTGTGCACTTGCAAGTTGTAATGATCTTGTGTTGATTTGTTTAAACTGCAAGCAAAATGCTGACCTTTTGTATCATACGAATGATTGTCGTATGGCCGCAGTGGCATAATGCTTAGTAAAATGTAATTGACCCGTTGTAAAATTTAAATTAAGATATTTGTAACTCATTGTGCAGACGATGGGCGATGGGTATATTCGGTTCAGGGGAGGCTGGAATGCTGCGTAGGTGTCAGGGAGCGCTCGCCCGACGGCGAGGCGCGTGGCCCGAGGATCCGGCTGGCCTCACGCTGGTGCAACGGGTGCGACTCGTTCAAGGCGCGATGACCACGCCAGAGAAGATGAAGGTGGCCGTGGTGCTCGTGATGGGCGCCGTCGCCGGCTTCACCGCAGTGTGGTGGGGCAGCAACGTTGCGGCTCGCCACACGCACCGGTGAGGTGATTCCGGAGGCTGTTCCGGGGTGACCTGGAACAGCCTCCGGCCCACCACCGAATATACCCGCATCAATTTTTATATTACGAACCAAATGAATAAAGAACCGGCACCATCGCGTGCCGGTTCTTTAAATTTCTTCGTTACTCTAGATAGCTTCTTCGAGAGCTTCTGGCCGAATATGGCGCGGCAACAGGAAACTCAGCACAAAGGTAACCGCAATGAGCACGCCTTCGTATATGACGGCCGCCTTAAAGGCGTCAATAAAGTTGGCGGTGTTTGCGTTTTTGGCAGCATCTTTTACGGTGTTGGCAATAACGCTACTTGCAGGGGTTTGTGGGCCAGCCTCGAGTTTTTTACAACTTTCAGGCGTTTGGCTTGCGTCTTTTTGCTTGGCGCTGTCGTTAAAGCAGGTGCGTACGCCTTGAACCACTGTATCTTGTGCTTGCTCTGGCAAGTGCGCCTTAGCCAGTTCAGAACGAATCGTAGGCTCTACCGACGTAAAGCTTGCGTCAGAGTTGGCACTAAGGTGGCCAAAGAACACGAGCCCGATAACCGCAATACCAAT
>DATCYU010000101.1:0-2788 GCA_036526295.1 Saccharimonadales bacterium (SeqCode)
AGGCTGCCAACGTTGTGGCTTACGATGCCAAGGCGGTGTATCACGCCGCTCACGGCGAAGGTGTTGAATTACGGTTTAACGATGTTCACGATTTGCGCCAAGGTGCATTCTTGCTTGACCCGCTTGCCCGTGAACGTACTATGAGTGCGCTTGCCGGGCACACGATTAACGAGGAAGACCCAGGCCAGGTCATGGCGGCACTATGGAACATTTACGAGCAGCAATTAAAGGGTTTTGAGGCCGAACCAAAACTTGCGAACGTTGCGCATGACCTTGATTTTCCACTTACGTACATGCTGTACCGTATGGAGGCAAAGGGTATTAAAATCAATAAGTCGTTCCTCAAAACAATGAGCGACGAACTAGGCAAAGAGCACCAAGAACTCGAAAAGCAAATGTATGAAATGGTGGGGTACGAATTTAATATCGGCAGTCCAGCGCAACTTTCCGAGGTGCTTTTTACGAAGCTCCAGTTGCCAACGGCGGGTATTAAAAAGGGAAAAACGGGCTACAGCACCGGCCAAAAAGAACTCGACAAACTCCGCGGTCAACATCCCATTATTGAACTTATTGAGCGTACGCGTGAACTTGCAAAACTCAAGAACACCTATGTTGATACACTGCCCGAACAAGCCGACGAACAAAGCCGCGTGCACACAACATTTAACCAAGATGTGGCCAGTACAGGTCGCCTTAGTAGCACCAATCCAAATCTCCAAAACATACCCGTCCGAAGCGATTTAGGACGTCGCATTCGCGAGGCGTTTGTACCCGAAAAGGGAAACGTGTTTGTAAGTGCCGACTACTCGCAGTTCGAGCTTCGTCTTGCTGCCGTGCTTGCGGGTGATAAAAAGCTCATTAACGACTTTAACGAAGATGCCGATATTCATACCAAAACCGCTAGCGAAGCCTACGGTGTTTCAATTGAAAAAGTTACTAAAAACCAACGCCGTGCCGCCAAGGTAATTAATTTTGGCGTGCTGTATGGCATGAGCCCCCATGGGCTCTCTGCGGCAACCGGTATGACATTTACCGAGGCTAAAAAATTTATCGATCAATATTTTGAACTGCGTGCACCAATTCGAGCATTTATCGACGCAACCCTTAAAAAAGCTGCCGACGAAGGCTACGTTGAAACCTACTTTGGCCGTCGTCGCCCTACACCCGATGTGAAAAGCAGCAACTTTATGGTTCGCGAAGCCGCCAAGCGCGCGGCTGCCAACATGCCTATTCAGGGTACCGAGGCCGACCTTATGAAAATGGCAATGCTAAAGGTAGACGAACGCCTGGGTGATCTTGGCTCACAGGTACTTCAGGTGCACGACAGCATCCTCATAGAATGCCCCGAGGCGAATGGCAAAAAGGTCGCCGAGCTCCTCAAAGATACCATGGAAACAATCTACCCCGAGCTAAAAGTAAAGTTAAAGGTTGATGTTTCTGTTGGTAAAAACTGGGGCGAATTGTAGTAACTTGTAGAGCTTCGCGTTTCATCTGTTGACATTTTTAAGCATAAGTGTTATTATTGCTCGTAATGAATGCGGTTACGCTTCAACACAAACACACAACCTTTTACGAGTACCTTGAGCGATGAAATTGACTTTTGGCCCAAAAAATGATAGTGTACAATATATGTATAGAGGTAATTCTACCCGGATTGTGCCAATCATTCTTGTGCTCATTGTGATAGCGATTGTCATTGCGGCACTTGTTTCGGTTGGTCGTGCTGTTTTTGGTGGCACCGATCAAGCTCCTCAAACTAATACGGGGCGCGATGCGCTTCTTGATACCTCGCTAGGGCACAGTGTTCAAATGACCGTGCGTGGCCCACTTGTCTCAAACGAGCAGTTCCACTCGTACCAAATCACTATCGACCCTTCAGCGCGTACCATGACAACCTACCAGGGGTACCTCGACCAGCCCATTGCTTCAAAAACGTATGGCAACAACGTAAAAGCGTATGAACAATTTGTGTATGCGCTTGATAAAGCCAACTACATGAACGGCGATGAACTCACGGGTTCTAAAAATGACACTCGTGGTATTTGTGCAACAGGCCTTGTTTACGAGTTTTCAGTTAAAAGCGGTGACAGCACAGTAAAACACCTATGGACGTCCACCTGTAAAGGTTCACCGGGCTCACTAAAAGCGAGCGTTTCTCAGGTTGGCGACTTATTTAGAACGCAAATTCCCGACGCCGGCACATTGCTCCGCGGGCTCGACCTTGGTTCTTCAACCACACTCAGCTTTTAGGTATACTGAGTAGTGTGATAAAAGGTCTGATATTTGATTGCTATGGCGTACTTGTTCATGGCAGTCTCAACTATCTTCGTACGTTAACGCCCGCCGATAAGCGACGGGCGTTTGACGATCTCTCGCATGCCTCCGACAGAGGCATTATATCGGGCGACGAATATGTTGTCGGAGTTGGCGAGCTCATTGGCATATCGAGCCAAGAGGTGCGCGATATTATTGCTAAGCAAGAAATACGAAGCACCGAAATGCTCGAATTGGTAAAAAGTCTCCGAACGACCTATCGCACCGCACTTCTGAGTAATGTTGGACGCGGGGCAATAGAGCGCCTATTTAGCCAACACGAGCTCGAGGAGCTCTTTGATGTAGTGGTACTTTCAAGCGAAGTTGGTTTTACTAAACCAACGCGTGAAGCATACGATATTACTGCGAAGCGGCTTAACCTTTCACCCGAAGAATGCGTTATGATCGATGACATTTTGGTGAATGTTGAAGGCGCAAAAGCGGTGGGCATGCAGGGCATTTTGTTCAAAGACAT
>DATCYU010000102.1:0-4248 GCA_036526295.1 Saccharimonadales bacterium (SeqCode)
CTGTCTCTCTCATAGACACAAGCAAAAATACCGCCCGTAGCGCTAACGATACCCTCCTTGCTAAATGTGTGTTTTTATTGAACTACTACATATGTAGTGTCTAACAAAAACTATAGACCCTATATGTGTGGTTTTCAATACCTTTTGTGATTTTCGTCACACAAAGCCCAGGCCATATCTTATGCGCGCCCGTAATGCTATTTACAACATTCAAAAACTTCAAAAAATAAAAAGTCACGAAGATTCTCGTGGCTTTTTAATGGCGGAGAGACAGGGATTCGAACCCTGGGTGCCATTGCTGGCACACACGCGTTCCAGGCGTGCCAATTCAACCGCTCTTGCACCTCTCCTTGCTGATTACGTACTCCATTATACCAGTTGTATAATTTACGGCCTGCTTACGGTTGCTTTTCTCTTTAAAGCAAACCTATAATGAAAAAAGAATGGCAAAAAAGAAAATAGAAAATCCGCCAGTCATTGAACTGAGAGGCCTAACCAAACGCTATGGTATGGGTGATGCCGAACAAATGGCGCTTAATGGCGTTGATCTTCAGATTGAAAAGGGAGAATTTATTGCCATTATGGGCCCGAGCGGTTGCGGCAAGACAACCCTTTTAAATATTTTGGGCCTACTCGACCGTGCGAATGACGGCGAGTATATTCTTGAGGGTAAATCGGTTCATAAAATGTCACCCTCGCGACATGCACGTATTAGGAGCCAGCAAATTGGTTTTGTCTTTCAAAGCTTTAACCTCATTAACCGCCTTACGGTCATTGAAAACGTAGCCCTTCCCCTTGCCTACAAGGGCATGAGCCGGGTGCGCCGCTTAAAACAAGCGAGTGATAGCCTTAAAAACTTTCACCTTTCCGAGCGTGAATACTATATGCCATGGCAGCTCTCGGGTGGCCAAATGCAACGAGTTGCTATTGCCCGTGCACTGGTAAATAACCCTTCTATTGTGCTGGCAGATGAGCCTACTGGAAACCTAGATAGCCGCTCAAGCCACGTTATCATGGAGGAGCTCTCTGACATTCACAAACGTGGTAATACCATTATTATGGTCACCCACAACCCCGACCTTACTACCTATGCAAGCCGCGTTATTCACATGCTCGACGGTCGCATAGACAGCGACTCTAAAGTACCTATCGAGATCGAAAAACCAGCCCAAAAAGTAACTATGACAAGCCGACGCGCCGGCAAGACAAAGCAACCTAAAAAAGCGAGGGCAAAAAAGAAATGAGCCGCCCACTAATTATTGAGCATTTTCAAAATGCGCTCCATTCGCTGCGCCTTACCCGAATGCGAACCATTCTTACCACTCTTGGTGTTTCCATTGGCGTTGCGAGTATTACGGTTGTACTCGCTCTTTCAAGCGGCATCACACAGCTCATTGCTGGCCAAGTGACCGCACTTGGTGGCAATATTGCTGTTGTTCGCCCCGGCGTACCTTCAAAAGGGCTCGAGGGCTTTACTAACCCCACAACCGAACAAACGTACACCACTAGTACAATTACCGAGCAAGACCTTAACGATATTCGAACCATTCCGGGCGTCGATAAAGCTGCGCCTATTATGATTATCAATAGCTCGCTTAAATCAAACTCTAATACCGTTACCCAAGGCACAATTGTGGCAACGAGCCCCGAACTTGCCGACATTGCGAATTTACCCATGCAAGACGGACAGTTTATTGATAGCGTTACCAACAAAAATACTGCTGTGATCGGTACAAAATTATCAATTGCCCTCTTTGGTACTGATCAACCAATTGGGCAAACATTTGTTTCTGGTGGCCAGCAATTTACCATTATTGGTACTTTCAAAACCATGAATAATCCTATTAATTATAATAGTATTGATTTTGACAATGCCGCCGTTCTAAGCCTTGAGGGCGGCAAAACCTTTCACCAAGGTACTGCCCAAATTCAGCAAATAGATGTAAAAGCGAAAGATAAAAAAGACCTGCCCGGCATTATTGATCGCATTACGAGCACCCTTACCCATAATCATTTAGGCGAAAAAGATTTTAGCGTGCTTTCGGGCAACGAAATCGCAAAACCTGCAAACCGGTTTTTTGAGGCACTTACCGTTATTATGGCGCTGATTGCGGCAATATCATTACTAGTGGGCGGTATTGGCATTATGAATATTATGCTGGTGGGCGTAGCCGAACGCACCCGTGAGATTGGCCTGCGAAAAGCAGTAGGCGCCAGCAATGGTAATATCATTGGCCAGTTTTTAACCGAGTCACTCATTATTAGCCTGCTCGGTGGCATCTTAGGTTATATTGGTGGCTACGCCGTGGCCTTTTTGATTAGTACATTCCTTACATTTAATCCCGCACTTACCTGGCAAATTGCCCTGTTTGCGCTTGGTACCTCTGTGGTGGTAGGCGTATTATTTGGCATCTACCCTGCACTACGAGCAGCGCGAAAAGACCCAATTGAATCATTGCGCCATTATCATTAAAGACAGTTCGGCTAATGTCGGCCGAGCACTAACCCGCTAGCTCTTTTTTGAGCTTCTCAATCAGTGGTACGGGGGTTGGGTCGACCCCATTTAAAATCGCAACATATATACTGACAAAATCGGCCAAAATACTGCCCCATAGCATTTGGGCAATAGAGCTATCACCCTTTAGCTCAACCTCGATCGCTTTTGGACGCTTACCGCTTAATAACCGATCGCTAATATCAATACGTTTTAATATGCGCGGGTGTTCAAAACTACTTTTTAGATCAAAAACGGCAAACGGCTTTTCGATGGGGTGCGATGTCCAGCCAATAAATTCGTTGTGGTTAAACTCGGGGTATTCGTTCCAAAATGATACGTTTTTGGCGTTTTCGTTCCAGCTGATTTTCCACTTGTATGCCACCGGAGCCATTAAACTACCGGCATAAAAGACCGGCGTTTTGCCGACACTTAGCAACGCAAGCTGTTTGGCATAGTTTTTGTCGGTCGTAACACCACTTACCCAGCCCAGTGTTTCCTGGCCGAGCCAATCCGCATAGCCAGCAATTTCGGCAAAGCGATCATAACTCACTAATTTAAAGTGAGCCAGTAACGCTACGAGCGCTCGTAAATTATAGATAACCGCCATACGCGGCTGAAGTTCGGCTGGCAAGGCAACATGGGCGATTGAATTTTTTTGAGCATCCTGAAGCAACTCGCCTCCAGCGGCAATAATAGCGACTTGGGCTGATCGTTCACGCGCCTGCTTGAGACCTTCAAGCGTTTCCTCGGTGTTACCCGAATAACTACTAGCGATAACAAGCGTGTCGTAGTTAACGTATTCTGGCAAATCATAGGTGCGGACAACCTCAAACGGAATGGTTAGCTCGGTTTTTAGCCAACTTTTAGCTTGCAACGCAGCCAGGGCTGAGCCGCCCATACCAACAACAACAATACGCGTAATTTGGCGACCATCGTTTTCAGGTTCTTTGACATCAACCGAAAACCTCGCTTGCTCAAATTGCGTGGCAGCCACCCCGAGCGCGTCTTCGGGATCGCGCTGCTTCAGTACGTTATCATCATCCAACATATAAAGAATATCCTCCGCTTTTTGCCCGTCTTGCGGGTTCGTCTACTATTATGATACAGTATTTAGTAAATAAGCATAAGTACTAATTTTAGAGGTGGGCATGGACATTCAACCAACTAACCAGCAACCAATTAGCGATGACCAAGAGCTTGCTAAAGTTCTTGCGGGCGTAAGCCAGCAGGCCGACGAAGCTGCAGCAACCCCCGTAGTAGAAGAGCCAGCGACGGCAGAAGAAGCCGCTCCACAAGTTCCTGATACACAGGCGCCTGTTATGCCCGAGCCTCAACCAGCTCCAGCTGCTATGCCAGAGCCCACCATGCCGGCTATGCCGAGTATGCCCTCAATGCCTCCTATGACACCTAGCGGCGACCTTGATTCGATCAAAAAAGACGCCCTTAACGAACTACGCCCACTTGTAGATAAGCTCAACGTTGCACCAGAGGAAAAGTTTGACACCTACCTGCTCTTGCTTAGGTCAACCGACGACAAAGGCTTAATTGCGCCCGCTCACGAGGCTGCCCGAAATATTGCCGACGAAGCTCGCCGCGCACAGGCACTATTAGATGTAATTAAAGAGATTGATTACCTCTCAAACCCACCTCAAAAGTCATAAACTTTGCCCAATATAAAATAAACCCCTCTTACGGGGTTTATTTTATATCGATCAAGCGGCCTACATCATTCCCATGCCAGGCATACCACC
>DATCYU010000103.1:0-3380 GCA_036526295.1 Saccharimonadales bacterium (SeqCode)
TTGCCCGATATTCAGAAATCTTTCTTCGCGGCATCATCACTCACTTTCATATCTGCGAATAACCAAGTTCAGTAATCTTCATTGTAACATAGCCGCCACCTTCCTTAGGGTAATGCCAGGCACGATGTGATATGGTGAATGTATTATGCATATACTTGTGACCGGCGGTGCTGGCTATATTGGAAGCCATGCCATTGTAGAACTTATTGCTCACAACCACCAGGTAACGGTTGTTGACGATCTATCAAATAGTAGTAAAGAGGTGATTCGGCGAATTGAAAAAATCACCAATACGGCTATTCCCTTTCATGTATTTGATGTGGCCGATACAACAAAATTGAATGCCTTATTTGCCAGTAACTCATTTGATGCCGTTATGCACTTTGCAGGCCTTAAGGCCGTGGGTGAATCAGTTACTGAACCCCTGCGCTACTTTCGAACAAATATCGACGCCGCGCTTTCAGTACTTGAGGCTATGAAAAATCATTCGGTGCACCGGCTCATTCTTAGCTCCTCTGCTACTGTGTATGGTTCGGCCCCTGTTCCTTATACCGAATCTTTCCCGGCCGGGCGTGACCTTGCAAGCCCCTATGCCAAGACAAAATACATGATCGAAGAAATCATGCAAAGCGCAGCCGCTGCCGACCCAAAAAACATCTTTATTACCTTGCGTTATTTCAACCCCATCGGCGCTCACCCAAGCGGTCTCATCGGTGAGTATCCCAGTGGCGCTCCTAATAATCTCATGCCCTATCTTGCCCAAGTAGCCACAGGACAGCGCCCAGAACTTACTATATTTGGCAACGACTACCCAACCAAAGATGGCACCGGGGTACGTGATTACATTCACGTGGTTGACCTTGCAAAAGGTCATGTTGCCGCACTAACCTACACTACCCCTGGCATGACAGCCATAAATCTTGGTACCGGCCACGGCACTTCTGTACTAGAGCTTGTGCATGCGTTTGAGAAAGCCTCGGGCCAAAAAATTACTTACCGTATCGCCCCGCGGCGCCAAGGCGATCTGCCCGAATACTACGCCGATGCCACAAAAGCCAAAGAGCTCCTGCACTGGCAAGCGACCAAAACGATCACCGAGGCGTGCGCCGACACCTGGAGGTGGCAGTCGCATAACCCTCACGGTTACCAAAGTTAGTCTTGGCGCTTCAAGAGTTCTTTTGCAACCTCGCCAGCACGCTGGCTAATGTCTTTTCGAACAACCAAAATGCCTTCAGGCGTGTTCACAACCACAATGTTATCAAGGCCAATCACAGCGACTGGTTTTGTTTCTTCGTTGCGAATATAGACGTTTTCAACATCAATTGGAAAAACATTCTCGCCGTAAACATAGTTGCCATGCTCATCTTTTGGCACCGCACCGTGCAGGTCGCGGAATGAGCCGACATCTAACCAGTCGAAGCTTGCCGCCACTACGGCTAGGCCATGAGTTTTTTCGATGAGCGCAGTGTCGATCACTTTGTTTTCAAGCGCCAAATAGGTTTCATTATATTTGCCGCTACCCGGTTCGCCCGCCTCAACGAGCGCTTCGTAACTTTCTATAAGATCAGGGGCAAATTGCTTCATTTGACCAAGGAACGTTTTGGCTGTACCCACAAAATATCCACAGTTCCACAAGTACCGACCAGTTGCAAGGTAGCGTTGGGCTGTTTCGTAATCTGGCTTTTCTTTAAATGAATCTACCCAATAAATACCCCGCGCTTCGTCAATAGCACCGTCTCGTTCAATATACCCCAGTACTGTCGTGGGGTGAGTTGGCTCGACGCCAATAAGCGTGATGGTGTTTTTATCCTGTGAAACTTCTGCCGCTGCAGCAAACGAACGTGCAAAACCCTCAACGTCGCGAATATGGTGATCGGCATGTGTAAAGGCGATCGGCTCATCTTTTCCATGGCGACGCACAATAACATCAAGTGCGTACACTAACGCGTGGGCGGTGCCACGACGGCCCGGTTCAATCAAAAAAGCATCGTCCGGAAGATCGGAGAGCTGCTCACGAATGTGATCGGCATGGCTTGCCTCGGTGACAACATACACTATGTCGCCCAGCCGCTTAGCACGGTAATACGCCATTTGTACAAGCGAACGCTCGCCTGTTAACCTAAGTAGATGCTTTGGATACGCTGATGTAGACAGCGGCCACAAGCGTGTGCCTGAACCGCCGGCAATAATAACTGTTATCATGTACTTATTATAACGAATAGTGCAAGTTCTGTTCTTTCTCAAGTTATTATCAGGTAACTATTTGTATAATGACGCCATGTATGATTCCGTTATGACTGTTTTGGGGGCAGGCTATGTTGGTCTGACTACCGCGGCGCTGTTCGCTCATGCCGGCTACACGGTTTATCTTGTAGAACCCGAGCCGAGACGACTTAAAATTATCAAACAAGGTCGTTCGTTCTTTTTTGAGGAAGGCTTGGACTCTCTCGTGCACGCCGCCGTGCAAGCCGGCACCCTTATTCCGACCAACTCATACAAACATAGCATTCCAAAAAGTTCGATTGTTTTTTCGTGTGTTGGCACGCCCGACAACCCCGACGGCAGCTCAATCCTTACCCATATATTTGCCGCCGCAAGCGAGGCAGCCGCACTGCTCGCCCCCGGCGCCCTCTACATACAAAAAAGCACCGTACCCGTAGGAACGGGTCAGCAAGTTGAGGCGTTATTTGCCAAAACCCAAAAAGATATCACCTATATTTCTAACCCCGAATTTTTGCGCGAGGGAACAGCACTGGTTGACGCACTTCGTTTTGACCGCGTTATTGCTGGCGGACGCAACAAAAAAGCTACAAAAAAAGTGTTTACCCTTTATCAAAACCTCGAAAAACAGCGTGCACACATTGCCCGCCTAGCAGGCATCACCCTTACCAATTCAAAAGGTAACTACATTGCAACCGATTTACCAAGCGCTGAGCTCATAAAGGTTACCGCCAATGCCTTTTTAGCGCTAAAAATATCGTTTGCTAACTCCATCGCTCAGCTTGCCGACCAAGTTGGCGCCGACGTGACAAGAGTCATGGACGCCGTTGGTGCCGATCCGCGGATTGGTCGGTCGTTTTTAAATGCTGGCCGCGGCTATGGTGGCGGGTGTTTTCCTAAAGATGTCAGTGGATTAATTATGAGTGGCCTTGAGTATGGAGTAAACCTTGATATTATGACCGCCGCGCAAGAACTCAATGCATCAATGCCGGGATATGTTGTTGAAAAAACACGCACTGAACTTGGTGGTGACTTAACTGGTCAAAATGTTACAGTTCTTGGCCTGGCTTTTAAAGCCGGTACAAGCGACACTCGCCGTTCACCGGGTGTTTTAATTGCCAATATTCTTGCAAAATCCGGAGCGAATGTTACAGTGTACG
>DATCYU010000104.1:0-3855 GCA_036526295.1 Saccharimonadales bacterium (SeqCode)
CGGCTCCGTAAAGCTTTGGCTTGATGTCGGACAGAACGTTGGTGATTTGACGAGGGATAAATTTTTCGATGTGTTGGTACGGGCCGTAGTTGTTGGCACAGTTGCTGATGGTTGCTTTAACGCCAAAACTGCGGATCCAAGCACGCACCAAGTGGTCCGAGCTGGCCTTGCTGGCTGAGTAAGGACTTGATGGATTATACGGCGTTGTTTCCTTAAAGCGGTTAGGATCGTCGAGCTCAAGATCACCAAATACCTCGTCGGTGCTGATGTGGTGGAGGCGTTTATCGTGCTTGCGGACTGCCTGGAGGATCTGATACGTGCCGATGATGTTGGTATTAATAAACGGCCATGGGTCGCGCAGTGAGTTGTCGTTGTGACTTTCGGCTGCAAAGTGCACGACAATGTCGGTATCGGCAACGAGCTTGTCGATAAGCTCGGCGTCGCAGATGTCGCCGGTGACAAAATCAATCTGGTTGAGTACCGATTTAAGGCTGTCCGGATTACCGGCATAGGTTAACTTATCGACAACGGTAACTTGGTATTCGGGGCGATTTTTTAGCACGTAGTGCACAAAGTTTGCCCCAATAAACCCTGCGCCACCTGTTACGAGAAGTTTCTTCTTATCCATATCTGTAGTATATAACGATTACTGGCAAATATGGTGTTGTATTATTCAGAAGCAAAACGTTAATTATTTTTTACAACACCATTTCTATTTAAAAATACCTTGGCGATACCTACAAACAAGAGATCAATCACGACGTCCCATAACCGAGCGGCAACCGTAATGACCAGTGCATATTCGGGTTTCAGAATGGCACTGAGAAGCGCAAGTATAATGCCGTCGCGCACGCCAATGCCACTGGGGGCAAATATGGCTATCATGCCAAGCGCGCCGGCAAGGTTACTGACGCCAATGACGTATAAAAGGTTTGAAAAACTGAGTGTAGGGTCGATTGCTTTTGCGATAAAAAACAGCGCTGTACCGCTTAGTAGCGCACTTATCACATAAAGTGCGGCGGCCTGAAAGAGGGCCTTGTTGGTAACAAGATGCTCGGGATTAAGTGTGTTTTTACGAATAAATTTGTAGGTAAAGGCGATAGCTCGGTTAAAGACAGGTGGTAAAACGCCCACAATACAAAGAATGAGGGCAACAATAAGGAACGGCATCATAGTATTAAGAGAATGGGGCGGGTTTATACACACAAGAATGGTAAGCGATACCACCATAACAACAGCAATCTGTAGAACTCCCTCTAAGAGTGAGCTAATAGCCAATTTACTTTTAGAAATGCCAAGCCTTGAAGCAAAAAATATTTTACCTAAAATCCAGGGTGCGGTGCCAGGAATATAGCGGCCAAGCCACGATTTAGCATAGACAAAGGTAAGTTGTGAGATATTCTCTTTCAGTCTTTTTGCCCCAAGGTTAAAGAGTAGATTGATCCATATAAGTACTTGCCAAAAGCGCATTGCGAGCCCAAATAATGTCGCAAGAACAATGAACTGCAAATTCCAGTGAATGGTAGCAAATTGGCTATAGTTGATTTTGGTAAGGTATACGACTAAAAATATCGCGAGAAGGCCATAAAATACAGCTGGTGCGATTTTTGCTGCAAGCGTTAAAAGATTGGTTTTTGTCATAAAAGATGCCTCCAGCTTTGCATGTACTGCGCGGTGGTTGTGGTCCACGAAAAAGTTGTTTGAACAGAGGTCGCGGCATGCTTTTTTAACTGCCGCAGGAGCGCTGGTGTGTCGTAAAGCTGGGCAAGACGGTCAAAAATTTGTTCGGACGATTCTGGCTCAACAACATAGCCGTTGACTCCTTCGGTTATAAGATCTTTTGCGCCAGAGGTAGCGGTGGTAATCACGGGCAGGCCGGCGGCGAGCGCTTCAATGAATACTAACCCTTGTGCTTCGTAGAGTGAAGGTCCTACGAATACGTCGGCATTTTTGTAATACTCAGGAAGTCTCCCATGGTCAATCCAACCAGTAAACGTCACGTTTTTTTCTAAATTATGAGCCGTAACATAGTCGTGTAACTCGTCTTCAAGCGGTCCTGAACCAATAACGATCGTTTGTACGTGTCGGTTTGAATCGCAAAGTTTGCGGGTGGCTTCGAGTACATACGCAATACCTTTTACTGGTGTGAGTCTCCCGACAAAAATGATCGTAAACGGGCGTGAGCGCTTTTTTACGACTTTTGCAGATTGGAACAATTGTAGGTCTGTACCCATGGGGGCAAGAACGTAATTGCGCTTGTAGAGTTTTTCGCAGGCCTCTTTGGTAACCGAACTATTCACATACACCACATCACTGTGTTTTAGCACAAATCGTTTTATGGGCCGTAGGAGCTTGCCATTTAGGCTTAGAATATCGGCACCATGCACCGTAAGTGCAACAGGCTTTCCGATCGTTAGCTTTACGAGAACGGCAACAAAACCTTGCGGTATGATCCAATGGGCATTTATAAGAGTAACAGAGCGCCGGAGTGTTGTATAAAGCGTGTTAAAAAAGAGCGAAGTAAGGTAGCTGGCGAGTTTAAGCGCGTAAAGCGGCGTCTTTTTAATTTTTGTTATTCCGCCACCCTCATAAAAAATTGTCTCACCACGCGTTGGGAAAAAATAACGAATTCGCGTGGTGTGGATATTTTGTGTGACCTCAAAGCGCTTGGCTTTGGGAAAGTGCGGCGCCATAACGTACACTTTACTAAAATGCGGTGCAAGGTGCGTGGCAAATTCGGCAACAAAACCAGGCGTGCTGTCACCGTCCCATCGCGGATAGGTCGAGGTGAGCACGAGAACGTTGGTGTGCTTAGTCATCTTCGTTCTTGTATTGCAGTTCTTTAAGCCGTTCAAGCTGATCTTCAAGCAGGATT
The DNA here is from genome assembly GCA_036526295.1 of Saccharimonadales bacterium (SeqCode). Taxonomy (GTDB): domain Bacteria; phylum Patescibacteriota; class Saccharimonadia; order Saccharimonadales; family Saccharimonadaceae; genus CAMLKC01. The sequence goes on from DATCYU010000104.1 coordinate 2,876, forward strand.
CGGTTTGTCCGAAGGAGGTCAGCGATCACCACGAGTGCAAACGAAAGCAGCGCAGCAACAAGCATGGCAGTGCCAAATACCAATGATTGAAGGTGGCCGCGACTTTGACCTAAGAGGACGAGTACACCAAACCGAACAAATGGTATCAGGCCAACAACAAGAAACAGAATGCCAAGGCTCATAAACACCACATACGGTCGAAACATAATATAGCTACGCATAATTGCCTGTGCTGATTTTGCCATGTGGTGCCAAATACTGTTAAAAAGGCGTGATTCGCGTGTTTTTTTGTTGGTCGTGACTTCAACGCTTACAATGCGAAGGCGTTTATTACCTGCCTGAATAATTGTTTCCATGGTGTAACTAAACTGCGTTACGATGTTGATTTTATGGAGGGAGTGCCGTGAATAGGCGCGAAACCCACTTGCAGCATCGGGAAGGTGGGTTCCGGCTGCTTTATTTACCACCCAGCTTCCGACTCGTTGCATAGCTTTTTTAAAGGGCGAAAAATGGGCAATTTTAGCTGTTTGTCGGTCGGCAATAACAATATCGGCCGTACCGGCAATAATTGGCTGCACAAGATCGGCGATTCGCTTTTGCGGGTACTGGTTATCGCCATCGGTATTAACGACAATGTCGGCCCCATGTTTGAGGGCGTAATCAACGCCGTCACGAAACGAACGCGCGAGGCCCATCGTACGGGTGTGCCGAACAAAATGCGTTACACCATGCTGCTTTGCTACCTCTACGGTTCTGTCGGTTGAGCCGTCGTCAATCACAAGAATCTCGATTGTATCTACCCCTTTGATCTTTTTAGGAATCGAGGTAAGAACGAGCGGCAATGTTGTCTCCTCGTTTAAGCAGGGAATCTGAACGAAGACCTTCATATGCCTCATTATACCAAGGTATCTCCCGAGCGGCCGACACCGACGTAGCGAAGCCCTGCTTTTGTGACTACCTTTGGCTCTAAGCAATTAACC
>DATCYU010000105.1:0-6546 GCA_036526295.1 Saccharimonadales bacterium (SeqCode)
GTAACAATTTTCAAGTTAACGCCGAGTTTCTCCATTTTGTTAATAGATGCGGCAACGTTCTTTTTAGGAATATCCAGGAATGTAATGAAGCCTTCGAATTCTAGGCCAGAAAGATCATCCCATACGTATTCCTCTTTTGCACTCACCTCTTTGGTGGCTATTGCCACAAGCCGCAAGCCGTCTTCGTTCAGCTTTTTGATTTTTTCACGGACACTTTCAGAGTGTATATGACTACAGTGCTCAAGAATGGTGTCGGGCGAGCCTTTTGCAATCAATTTTCGTTTGCCGTTTTCTTCAATCACACAAAACATGGCGCGGCGTTCGTAATCAAATGGCTCTTCAAACACCTTTTTGCTGTTTGCATTTGGTTTAATGCCTTCTTTGTCTGCCTTTTCCCAAAGTGCAACATCAATGGCGTTACCAATAATTTTATGGTGATGGATAGCAGTGTTACAAAGCACACCCGACAAAATAAGGTCGGGTTTGTCTTTGCCGTCAGGGGCAATAGCACCAGTGACTACAATGCGGCCTTCGGTTAGCGTACCGGTTTTATCGGTACATAGAATATCCATATTGCCAAGGTTTTCAATCGCTACTAATTGCTTACTAATGACGTGCTTTTTTGCGAGTTTACCTGCCCCATGCGAAAGGCTGATTGTAACAATAATCGGCAAAAGCTCTGGTGTTAAACCAACGGCAATAGCAAGTGCAAAAAGTAGTGATTCAATGGCTGAATGGCCCAAAAAGTAATTAACCGTAAAAATACCAAGGGTTAAGGTAACAATGACTTTAATGATGAGCACACCAAAACGGCGAAGGCCTTTTTGAAAGTCGGTTTCAGGTTTTACAAAAGAAGCAACGTGTGCAATTTTGCCAAATTCAGTTTGCTCGCCAATAGCAACAATAATTCCCTTGCCAAAACCGCTCGTTACCGTCGTGCTCATAAAAGCTATATTTGCGTAGTCGTTAAGTCCCTGGGGCTGTTCGTTAAGCTGGTGACTAACTTTGTAGGCCGTTTTAGACTCACCCGTTAACGACGATTGGTCGAGTTCGAGGCTTTCAGAATGCAAAAGCCGTATGTCGGCTGGAACAATCGAACCTGGCGATAAAAAGACGACATCGCCAATAGTCAGCTCGGTCACCGGAATCTCTTGTTTTTTGCCATCACGACTTACAACTGCAGTAAGAGAAACGCGCTTAAGCAGGTCGTGTACGGTACGCTCGGCGGCAAATTCGTTCCAAAATCCTAAGCCTGCGCTTAAAAGAATCATTCCAAAAATATAATAGGCACTGGTGTGCTGTCCCATTGCATACGAAATAGCTGTGGCAGTTGCCAAAATAATAACCAGTGGATTGCCGCCAATTTGGCGCCAAATAAGCTTAAGCACGCCCGCCTGTTTGCTTTTGATGGTGTTGGGGCCATAGGCTTTAAGACGCAGTGCTGCGTCTTTTGTTGTAATTCCCTCTTCAGTTGAGTTGAGCTCGCGCACCGTATCGTCTGGCATTTGGCGAAGAATTTTAGTAAGTTCCGGACTAGTCATAATGACACTATAGTACCGTATAACTTGCCGAATTGACCATACCGCTTTAGTCTTCTGCAGACATAACAGGCCCTAGAAATGGCAGAGGCCCCGCGAGCTGCGGGACCTCTGCACGAGAGTTCAACCGTAGCGGCGGGGCCGGTAGGTCAGCGAGCGCCGGCTCGGTGGTCGAGGCCGATGGTGACACCGCTGTCACGGTAGCCGTCGGTCACCGAACGCACGCGCTCGAGGTCCGCCCCGACAGCCACCTTCACGGTGACGACGGAGCCGCTGAAGGTGACGCTCTGAGCCAGGTCGCCCAGGCTCTGCGTGAGACCCTTGGCGATGTCCTCGGCGGTCGCGGTCGCAGTCGTGGAAGACGACACGATAACTCCTTCAACCTCTTGAAGCGAAGCTCTCTTCACTTCGAGTGATTAGTATTATAACACAATTAGCATTAATATACAATACCCTGTTTTATAAAAACTTTAAGGATATGCGTTATAATAGGAACAACACTTATGAACGACGATATTTTTCTATTTATTAACCACCTCGCTGGCCATTCGTCTGTTTTAGATTCCATTATGGTATTCCTGGCCAAAGATATGATCTACATAATCGGCGCCGTAGCAGTTGCCTGCGTGGGCTTGCTAGTATACCGCAGACAGTGGCGCCCTATTATTTTCTTTTGTGTTTCAATGGCGATCTCATTTATTCTATTAAAGCTTTTGGGCATGTTAAATGTCGATCACCGCCCGTTTATGGATCATAAAGTGTTAATGTTAATTGAACACGCGCCAGGTAAATCGTTCCCAAGCGATCACACCACCGCAAGCGCGGCAATGGCAGCGGGAATTTTGTTTATAACAAAGTTTAAAAAAATAGGTGCTTTACTGCTTGTGGCTGCGGTGCTGGTTGGATTTTCACGAATTTTCGTTGGCGTACATTACCCCGCCGATATCCTAGGCGGTCTTGTAGCTGGCGTTGGTGGCGCAGTGCTGGGGTACGCAGTTATGGCTCGTCTTGGTGGCAAATCACACAAGCGAGTCTCGTTTGATTCCCATTAATTACCTGCAGGTTGCGATCTCTATAATACATAGCAAATGTGTTGTCTGTGACCAAATGTGTTGCAAAAGCATAAGCGTTAGCTCTATAATACGAGTAACTAATGTAGGTTAAGAAGAAGGAGTGGCGAGTTATAGCTCGCGTGGCAACATGAGAATTCTAATGCTCGGGTGGGAGCTCCCTCCGCACAATAGTGGTGGACTTGGCGTGGCTTGTTACCATATGTCCAAAGCTCTCGCACTGCAAGGTGCCACAATCGACTTTGTCGTTCCCTACACCGCCTCACATCCCGACACCGACTTTATGAAAGTTCACGCGGCAACAAAGCTTGGCCCGCTGGCTCGCTATGGGTTTATGGGCGCATACGACAGCAAATATCTGCGCCAGCTAGGGCTGGATGATATTGAGGCTGGCGATCTTAACGACATGCGTGGTGTGCAAAAACAATATGTACGGTTTGTTGAACAACTGGTGAAAAAACAGGCGCCCGATGCCATCCATGCCCACGACTGGCTTACTATGGAGGCTGGCATGCGCGCAAAAGAGCTGACCGATGCTCCTTTGATTGTTCACGCACATGCCACCGAATTTGACCGTGCAGGTGCGAATTCAGGTAACCCGCTTGTTCATGAAATTGAATATCAAGGGTTTATGATGGCTGACCGAATTATTGCGGTAAGTAATGTTACGAAAAACATTATTGTAAGCAAGTACGGTATACCTGCTAGCAAAGTTGAAGTCATTTATAACGCCATAGATATTCCTTCGCTGGGCGAATACGAATACGACAGGCGAACGTATCGCTACCTCGAACACCTCAAAGAAGAAGGCTTTACGGTTGTTGCTACTATTACGCGGTTGACTCTGCAAAAAGGCCTTACCCATTTTATTCGTGCGGCCGCCCGAGCATGCGAAAGGCACGATCGCTTAGTATTTTTGCTGGCTGGCGACGGTGAGCAGCGCAATGAACTCATAGAACTTGCGGCCGAACTAGGAATTGCAGACAAAATATACTTTACCGGTTTTGTACGCGGTAAGCAGTGGCGAGACGCTTATAATATTGCCGATATTTTCGTGATGAGTTCGATCAGCGAGCCGTTTGGGTTAACCGCGCTTGAGGCCGCTCACTACAACTCGGCACTCATTATTACGCAGCAATCGGGCGTTGGTGAAATTCTCCATAATATTTTTCGGTATGATTTTTGGGACATTGACCGGCTAGCCGACCAAATTGTTGGTATTGCAACGTCGCCTTCGCTCGCCCACGAGCTTCGGGTAAATGCACGGCAAGAATACGCTCGAATATCGTGGCATGATGTCGCTCGGCGCTGCATGGAATTGTATCAACACGCTGGTGGCAAGGTGGCTGCATGAATAAACGCGGCATCACCCTTTACCTTCATGTACACCAGCCGCAGCGTGTGCGGCGCTATACGGTGTTTGATACAGCTGAACGTCATGACTACTTTAGTGAGCACGACGACAGCGATCGCAACAACGAAAAGATTCTTCGAAAAGTTGCCGATAAATCATATCGGCCCATGAATGCCTTGCTTGAGAAACTTCTTGCAAAGCACCCCGAATTTAAATTATCACTGAGTATCACTGGTACTTTTATAGAACAAGCCGAAAAATGGGCACCCGATGTACTCGATAGCTTCAAGCGTTTAGTAGCGACGGGTCGTGTTGAGATTGTTTCTGAAACCTACTACCACAGCCTTGCGTTCTTTTATAGCCGTGACGAATTTGAGCGACAAGTTGCAATGCACCGCGAGAAGGTAAAAGAACTATTCGGTGTTGATACAAATGTATTTCGTAATACCGAACTCGCCTACAATAACGAATTGGCGAAATGGGCAGAAGATTACGGTTTTAAAGGCATTTTGGCCGAAGGTTGGGATCCTATTTTGGGGTGGCGCAGCCCTAACTACGTATACCGGCCGGTTGGTACCTCGCATATCTCACTGCTACTTAAAAACTACCGTTTAAGCGACGACCTTGCCTTTAGGTTTAGTAATAAGGCCTGGGAGCAGTGGCCGCTTACTGCCGACACCTACAACGAGTGGGCCAATGCTTCAATTGCTGACAGCCCGCTTATTAACCTCTTTATGGACTACGAAACATTTGGTGAGCACCAATGGCACGACACGGGAATATTTGAGTTTTTTGAGCACTTTGTTGGTAATTGGCTGTCAAACCCGCAGAATACCTTTTATACCGTGAGTAGTGCTATTGATGCTACTGAGCCATCGGGCGAAATCGACATGCCTCATACCGTAACATGGGCCGACACTGAACGCGACCTTACTGCTTGGCTAGGCAACGGTATGCAGCGCGAGGCACTGCGCCACCTTTACGCACTTGAAGAAGACATTTTACGAACTGGCGACATTGAACTAATTGGCGACTGGCGTAATTTGCAAACTTCTGACCACGTTTACTATATGTGCACCAAATGGTTTACCGATGGCGATGTTCACGCGTACTTTAGCCCTTACGAATCGCCGTATGATGCCTTTTTATACTTTATGAATGCGCTGCGCGACGTACGGTACCGCCTTATGCAACATCAGCGTATAGAGGGGCTACTCCATGGCTAGGCCAATCGTACTCAGTAACGGGGAAATGCACATAGGTATTAACAAGTTTGGTCTGGTTCATGATCTCTATTTTCCCTACGTTGGCCTTGAGAACCACGCGGCAGGTAAATCGCTCCGTAACCGAGTTGGCGTATGGGCCGAGGGCGTCATAAGCTGGCTGGACGACCCTGGTGCCTGGGAATTTACCTTTAGTTACTATCAGCAGGCTCTGATTGGTCATACGGTTGCGCGTAATACAAAACTTGGCGTACTGCTTGAGTTTGATGATGTGGTAGATGCCCACATGAGTGCGTTTATGCGTAATGTTCACGTAGTTAATATGCGTGGCCAAGAGCGCGATATTCGGCTTTTTATGCACCAAGCGTTTGATATTGGCGATGCCCGTAGCAATACCGACACCGCCCAGTATCTACCCGACAGCACCGGCATTCTTCACTATCGTGGCCGACGTGCATTTATTGTTTCGGGCACAACCAGCGACGGCACGCCGTTTGATCAATATACCGTAGGGCTCTTTGGTATTGAGGGTCGCGAAGGTACCTATCGCGATGCTGATGATGGTGAACTTAGTTTTTGCAACGTTGAGCATGGCCGGGTTGACTCTACTCTACGCTTTAAGCTCACTATTGGGCCGCATAGCTCGCAAAGGGTGCACTATTGGATTGCCGCCGGAACATCATCCCGGGAGGCGCTCTATGTTGATACGCAAATAAAACGAGAAGGCGTAAGTAAGCGGCTTCATGCTACCGCTGAATGGTGGCGCGAATGGCTTAAGCCGGCACTCCATGCATCTGAAAAGCTCGCCCCCGAGTATCGTGAAAACTTTATTCGTAGCACTATGATTATTAAATCGCAAACCGATAAGCGTGGGGCGGTGATTGCAAGTACCGACACCACGGTTCTTAATTACTCGCGCGATGCCTATGCTTATTGCTGGCCCCGTGATGGCGCCTATGTGCTCTGGCCGTTAATTCGCATGGGGTATGTCGACGAGCCCTATAGATTTTTTGAGTTCTGCCGCCGAGGCCTTCAGCCGGATGGCTACCTTATGCACAAATATCGTGCTGATGGCGCCCTTGGGAGTAGCTGGCATCCGTATGTGCATGAAGGCGGTATGGTTGCTCCGCCTATTCAGGAAGACGAAACAGCATTGGTGCTCTTTGTATTTGCTCAGTTTTATCAAATGCACGCGACGCCACGGTTATTAAATGAGTTTTACCACACAATGGTCATGCCAATGGCTAACTTTTTGGCGTCGTATGTCGACAAATCTACCGGCCTACCTAAGCCCAGCTACGATATATGGGAAGAAGTTTTTGAAACTACTACTTACACAACATCACTAGTATGTGCAGCCC
>DATCYU010000106.1:0-9425 GCA_036526295.1 Saccharimonadales bacterium (SeqCode)
GTTCGTTTATTGCCATTCAGGCGGGTATTGCTACCTTTTTAGGTACAGTAGCGCTCATGACTGTTTCGTTTGGCTGGTGGGCTTCGCTGGTGGTGCTACTCATGTGGGTAATTGGCTACAGCAGCGCTCGGCACATACTAGGTAGCTACGAAGAAGTGCATGTTGCATTTTACAGTTTGCTCTGGGGATTGGTCTTTGCCGAGTTGGGATGGCTTATGTACCACTGGACATTTGCTTATACCTTACCGGGTGCAGGGAGTATACGGCTTTCGCAAGGGGCAATTATTGCCACAGCCATTGGGTTTATTGTTGAACGCGCCTATGCAAGTTATGAAAAGCACGGATCAATTCATTCTAATGATATGATTTTGCCAACGTTGCTATCGGTTAGTTTAATTCTTGTGTTGCTTATATTTTTCAATACAGTAAGTGTCGGTGCAGTTTAAGCATCGCTTCAGGTTTCGGGGGTAGGCTAAAAATTATGAGTGAAGATATGCCAACAAAAGAAAAAGAGGTAACAGAAGAACATGCGTCGGTTAAATCGGTTGCGGTCAGCCGAAAGGGTGTACCGGGCAAAATCATTGCACTTATTGTTGTGGTTGCAGTGCTCTTTTGTTTTGCGGCCGGATTTGTAGGGGCGCGACTCTATGGATGGCTGGCAAGCCAAGGTAACCTCATAGGCCATCAAGCGGTTCCGAATGATGGCAATAAGCCCGTTACCCAGGAAGAGGCCGATATTGCTGGGGTGGTACGTAAAGTATCACCGAGTGTCGTTTCAATTTTAACCACTTCGCAAAGTGCATCACCCTATTACGGGTTACAAGAACAGGCGAGTGCAGGCACGGGCGTTATTATAAGTAAAGACGGCTATATTCTAACAAACAAACACGTGATTGACGGTGCAACGACGGTGCAGGCGGTTTTGGCAGACGGCACGAGCTATGACAATGTAAAGGTTTTGGGGAGTGACCCACTCAATGATGTGGCATACCTTAAGATCCCAGGGGTTACAAACCTTACGCCGGCTACTCTGGGTGATTCTTCGACGATTCTAGTAGGTCAAAAGGTGGTAGCTATTGGTAACTCGTTGGGCCAATACCAAAATACGGTCACGAGTGGCATTATTTCGGGTACGGGCCGGCCGGTTTCGGCGCAGTCTGACGGTAGTACGGGTGTTGAAAACCTTACTGATCTTATTCAAACTGACGCAGCTATTAACCCGGGCAACTCGGGCGGACCACTTCTGAACCTTGCAGGCCAGGTGATTGGCTTGAATACAGCCATCGCTCAAGATGCGCAAGGTATTGGTTTTGCCATCCCTATAAACGCAACTAAGGGGACGATGAAGGGCGTGCTAGCAGGTAATGGCGTGCACCGTGCGTTCCTGGGTGTCAACTATGTGACCATTACCCCTGATGTAGCAAAGCATTACAACTTGTCGGTTAAAGAAGGCGCCTATGTATATGGAGGAGATGGCAAGTCGGCCGTTGTGGGTGGCAGCCCAGCGGCAAACGCAGGCATACAAGACAAAGATATTATTACCAAGGTTGGCAATATACCAGTCGGTGCAAGAGGTGATGTTTCGAGCCTTGTGTCGGAATATGCACCAGGCGATACGATCGAGCTTACCGTACTTCGCGGTGGCCAAACAATGACCTTACGAGTGACACTCTCGGAGTATAAAGCAAGCTAAAGCTTTTCTATGACCACAATAAAATCACGGCGTTCGCGTAGAGCGAACCCGTGTTTTTTTGCGTATGAAATAATTGCGCTATGCTGGCGCGGGTCGGCCTCCAGAAAAATCAGCCCGCCTGAATGCATTCTAGAAACCGCTTGATCGATCAGTTTTTTTATAAGCGCCAGGCCCCCATCGTCTGCAAATAATGCCTCGGCTGGCTCAGAGGCGGTTTCAGGCGATCGTTCCCATGAAGTATCAACGTAGGGGAGGTTGGCAATAATAATATCGGGGTCAAATGGGTAGCCATCAAGGAGATCGCCCTGCTGCAATGTAACCTCTGCATGAAGCTCACTGGCATTTTTTGCAGCTACCTGCAGAGCGTGCCGGCTTATGTCGGAAAGGGTTACTTCAAGCTCGGGAAATTCTAGCTTGGCTGTTATACCAAGGCAGCCGCTGCCGGTTCCAATGTCTATAAGGTATTTTGGCGTGGTTTGTAAAAACGCAACGCCGGCGGGGAATAGTTCGGTCAGCAGGGTAATGATCGTCTCTGATTCGGGGCGAGGAATGAGTGTTGCGGGTGTTACTTTAAAAAGCCGGCCGTAAAACTCTTTATGACCAACAATATAGGCAACAGGTGTGCGATCGCGACGCAAGTCAATTCGTGCGTTTGCTATTTCTTGTGTACGTTCGTCGAGTGGTGTATCGCCGTGGGCGTGGAGGTACGTGCGGCTTTTTTTGATGGTATGCGCCAAAATAATTTCTGCGTCGAGCCGCGCTGTTAGAATGCCACTTGTTTTAAGGAGTTGAGTGGCGGTATGAATCCAGCTATCGATTGTCATATTACCCCTTTCGTTGTCGCACGGCTTCGTAGGCAAGTGCGACAGTTGCGGCGCTCACATTGAGCGAATCGGCAATGCCAGCCATGGGTAGCCGAACAGGAATATCGCAATTTTCAAGCCAAAGGTCGGTAAGGCCGAACTGTTCGCTTCCCATTACAATTGCTATAGGGCCAGTCATGTCAACATCGGTGTAGAGCTTTTCGGCGGCCGGCGTTGCAGCCAAGGTTTTGATGCCGTGATCGCGGAGGAATGTCATGGCAGTTTTACTATCGGTTACAATGGTTGGCGTTGTGAACATAACGCCAGTAGAGGCACGTACAACATTGGGATTAAAAAGATCAGTGACGGCGTCACATACAACTACCGCTTCGGCACCGGTTGCATCGGCCGAGCGTAAAATAGTACCAAGGTTGCCAGGTTTTTCGATTGCCTCGACCACAATCAAGAATGGATTGTTGGATAGCTTTAAGCTATCCAAACTAGTACGCCACTGTTTGCCAATGCCCAAAAGTCCTTCAGGTCGTTCGCGGTAGGCAGCTTTTGTAAAAGCATCTTTACCAAGACGAATCAGTTCAGCACCAGTCTTTTTGGCATCTTCAAGCACCTTCTCTTCGTTAATGCCAAGAAACCATTCGGGGCAGTAGTAGATTTGCGTAAAATGAAAACCAGCTGCAAGCGCGCGGGTAATAGGGCGGTAACCTTCAACTAAAAACACGCCTTGGCCGTCACGCTCAGAGCGCTTTTTTAGCTTGGTAAGCGCCTTGACTTTCGGGTTGTGAATGCTGGTGATTGCCTCTTGCTGCACATTATTCTCCTTGTTGCTGCTCGGCAGCGTGTGCCTGGCGACTGCGCTCTTCTTTTTGCAGTTCTAAAATAATGTCGTCAAAGTTGCCGTCTAACATTTTTGGCATATTTGAACGGCTGTAGCCGATACGGTGATCGGTAATGCGGTCTTGTGGAAAGTTATAGGTGCGGATTTTTTCGCTACGGTCGCCCGAGCCAATTAAACTGCGGCGTTCAGCAACAAGCTTAGATTGTTCTTCGTCGATCTTTTGTTGCAATAAGCGCGAACGAAGCACACTCATGGCTTTTTCTTTGTTTTTGAGCTGTGATTTTTCGTCTTGGTTGGTTACTACCATACCGCTGGGGAGGTGAGTAATACGAACGGCTGAATCGGTTGTATTAACACTCTGACCACCATGACCACTAGAGCGGTAAATATCAATGCGAAGGTCTTTAGGGTCAATCTCAATATCGGTCTCTTCGGCCTCGGGCAATACGGCAACAGTTACCGTGCTGGTGTGAATACGGCCTTGGCTTTCAGTGGCGGGGACACGCTGTACGCGGTGCACGCCCGATTCAAACTTAAGTTGTGCGTAGGGCGAATCGCCGCTAATTTTAAAGATTACCTCTTTGTAGCCGCCAGTGTCATTGGCACTTTCACTTATAAGCTCGGTTTTTAACCCGTGCATTTCACAGTAGCGTAGATACATGCGGTATAGTTCGGCCGCAAATAAACTTGCCTCGTCGCCACCGGCACCGGCGCGAATTTCCATAATAACGTTTTTTTCGTCGTTTGGGTCTTTAGGCGCGAGCATGGCAAATAGCTCTTCCTCAAGATTTGCGAGCTTTTCTTCGGTTTCCGCAGCCTCTACCTTGGCTAGCTCAGCCAGCTCATCACCACCCGTGGCAAGTTCCCGAGCCTCGCCAAGTTGTGACTCAAGCGTTTGTCGGAGTGTGGCCTTTTCCAAAACAGCCTCAAGCTCGGAAAAGCGCCTGTTCTTTTTGGTAAAATCAGGGTCACTAAAAGCATTAGGCGAAGCTAAAAAATCAGCCAGCTGGGCTTTTTCGGCTTGGAGTTCATGAATATTGAGGTTAATCTTTGGCATAGTTATTTCTTCTGTACTCTATTATGACATATAAAAAAGAGACCGCCAAAAGCAGCCTCTTTTTTTATTGTCGCTATTTGTCAGACTTTTTAGTTTTTTGGGCGTTGGCTTTTTTAGCCTTTGCAGTCATGAGGTCTTTACGAGCCTGTGCGGCAGCAAAACGAGCCTTAAAGCGGTCAACACGACCTTCGGTGTCGATGATCTTTTCTTCACCGGTAAAGAATGGGTGTGAAGCCGATGAAATGTGGATTTTTACGAGTGGGTACTCATTGCCATCTTCCCACTTGATGGTTTCGTTGGTTTGCGCGGTACTTTGGGTAAGGAACGCAAACCCAGCGGCCTCGTCGCTAAATACGACAGGTCGGTAATCTGTTGGGTGTATACTGCTTTTCATATCCCAACCATTGTATCTGTTTTGGGCAAAAAAGTCCAGAGAGAAAGGGGGCAGAACTAAAAAACCCATTGCCGAAGTTGCTACAGGCTGATACCATAAGCGCAAAGGATATAACACATACATGCCACAAAACGACTTATTTAAAAAAGCTGTTGAAGCACCTGCTGCAGCACTTGAAAAGACCGTTGAGGTTAGCGAACAACTAAGTAAAAACTCACCCCCAGCGCGGATCGCACGCAAAGGAAAAAAATTTTGGCACATGCTTGGTCCTGGTCTTACGACGGGCGCGTCTGACGACGATCCGTCGGGTATTGGTACGTATTCTCAAACGGGTGCTCAGTTCGGCTTTCAGTTGCTATGGCTGGCAGCGTTTACTTACCCCCTTTTGGCGATTGTTCAAGAGATGTGCGCTCGGATTGGCCTCGTAACGGGTCGGGGGCTCGCAAGCGCAATTCGTACACATTTTCCGCGTAAAGTCATGTACACCGCTGCTTTGTTGCTCCTTGCAGCGAACACCTTTAATATTGGTGCCGATTTAGGGGCAATGGCAAAGGCCATGCAGCTACTATGGCCACAGCTAAACTTTAGCTTTTTGGTGGTCGCTTTTATGCTAGTAAGCCTGTTCTTGCAAATATTTACCCCCTATGCACGCTATTCGCGCTATTTAAAGTGGCTTGCTTTGGTGCTGTTTGCGTACGTTGCCTCGGCTCTTTTGGCAAATCTCGATTGGGGCGATGTACTACGCCATGCGACCGTACCGACCATTACCTTTAGCAAAGATCAAATCTTTCTTATTTGTGGTATTTTGGGTACCACTATTTCGCCATACCTGTTCTTTTGGCAAACGTCTCAAGAAGTCGAAGAAGAAATCATGCAAGGTCAATCAACCGTTGCGCAGCGCAAGGGAACAGACAAACGTTCAATCAAAAGTATGCGTATTGATATCTGGTCGGGGATGCTCCTGAGTAACCTAGCGATGTTCTTTATTATCGCGGCGTGTGGTGCACTCCTGAACGGCCATGGCATTACAAATATTGCTACCGCTGCCGAAGCTGCCGAAGCACTGCGGCCATTCGCCGGTGACGCCACATATTTCTTGTTTGCCATTGGTATTATTGGTACCGGACTTTTGGCGATTCCAGTGCTTGCGGGCTCAAGCTCATATGCACTTTCTGAGGCATTCGGATGGAAAGAAGGTCTTTACCGTGACCTTAAGCATGCCAAGGCCTTTTATGGAGTGATCATTCTCTCGCTTCTTATTGGGCTGGGGCTGAATTTTGTTGGTCTTGATCCTATGAAAGCGCTGGTATACGCTGCCGTAGCAAACGGTGTTGTGGCGCCAGTAGTTTTGTGCTTAATCGTACTTATTAGTAGTAACCGCAAGATCATGGGTGAATGGGTTAATCACCGACCAACTACCGTTATTGGCTGGGTGACTACTGGCATTATGGCTGTATCGGGCGTTGCCGCTATTGTATCGATGTTCGTATAAGATTAATTTTTATGGTATAATAGTCAATTGATGTGGGCACCAAGACCCACGACGACATCGCAAATGAGGAGCAAACCTGGTGAGTGGTGAGCGTTTTGAGCGCGTTCGACTCAGTGTCCCTGGCCTCCAGAGTATGGATGAGCTGGACATCGTCATCGTCAACGACCTGGCTGCAGCCCTGAAGGCAACCAGCAAGCGCATGGCCGTGCTGATCTAGACGGTCATGCCGCGCGTTCCGGGCTACATCAAGGTGGACGGTCATCAGAGCCGACGTTCTGGTAACTGGTTCCTGCTGTCGTTCGGAGTGGACGGGGGTGGTCAGTTCGTTGTGGCAGTACCACAGGATCTGAACCGCAACGTCCGCCCGGTCGTCTTCCGCAGGAGCGGGACGGTCACGAACATGCAGGTCGTGCACCGGATTACCGGCATGATCGACGCGCTGCGGTAGGCGAGAACTTCTTCGCCTCTTCACATAAGCGGTGTGGACTCCCGGGCGCCTTTTGTTAGGTGGCCCGGGAGTCCATGTGATTCTATAAGGTTGACCTCTGGTGGGCGATGCGGTATAATTAATGAGTAATATTTTTAATGACACAATCTGCGCCATACTCCTGTACCTCAGGGGCGCAGATGAGGAACAAGGAGTTCAAAAATGGCAGTATCTGTCGATATTAAAGCTCTGCTCGAAGCTGGTGTTCACTTTGGACACAAAACGAGCCGCTGGCACCCTAAAATGGCCCCATACATTCACTCAAAGCGCCAAGATAGCCACATTATTGACCTTACAAAAACAGTTGAAGGTCTTGATAAAGCGCTTCCGTTCATTACCAAGGTAGCTGCAAGCGGCAAGCAAGTTTTGTTTGTTGGTACGAAAAAACAGGCTAAAGACATTGTTAAAGAAGCTGCCGAAAAAGCTGGCCAGCCATATGTTACCGAGCGCTGGATTGGTGGTATGCTCACCAACGTTAACACCGTTACTGCTCAAATTAAAAAGCTCAAAAACCTTGAGCGTCGCATGGCTACGGGTGACCTCGAAAAGCGCTACAACAAGCTTGAGGTCCAGCGCTTTCAAGAGGAAATCGACGAGCTCAACCGCAAGTACGGTGGTATTAAAGAGCTGAACGGTAAACCAGGCGTTGTTATTGTGGTAGATGTTATTACCGATGCTAACGCAGTAAAAGAGGCCAAGACACTTGGCGTTCCTGTTGTTGGTGTGGTTGATACCAACGCCGACCCAACTCCTATTGACTACGTTATTCCCGGTAACGACGACGCAATTAAGGGCCTTAAATTGCTCCTTAGCTACTTCAGCGAAGCCGTAGTTGAGGGCGCAGGTTCGGCTAAAAAAGAGGAGAAATAACAGATGGCAGTTTCAATTGAAGACATCAAAAAACTCAAAGAACTGACTGGTGTTGGTTTGACCGATGCTAAGCAGGCGCTCGTAGAGGCTGAGGGCGACTTTGATAAAGCACTTGAAGCTATGCGCAAAAAAGGCCTCACGCGTGCCGAGAAAAAGGGTGACCGCGAGGCTCGTGAAGGTATCATTGAAGGCTACGTTCACGGTGGTCGCATTGGTGTTGTAGTAGAGGTAAACTGCGAAACCGATTTTGTGGCTCGTCTTGATGATTTCAAAAAGCTTGCCCACGAAATTGCTATGCAAATTGCTGCCATGAGCCCTAAGTATGTTACCGAGGCCGACATTCCTGCCGAGGAAATGGAACGCGTGAAGGCTGAATCGCTCGAGCGTGTTAAAGCCGAAGGTAAGCCTGCCGAGATTGCCGAAAAGATCGTTGAAGGCCAAGTTAAAAAACACTTTGCCGAGCAGGTTCTTATGAGCCAGCAATACATTCTTGACGACAAAAAGACGGTTGAAGACCACGTTAAAGAAAACATCGCTAAGCTTGGTGAAAACATCGTTATTCGCCAGTTTAAGCGCATTGAACTTGGTGTAAACGAGTAGTTAAGCTAGCTTTACTTAAAAATACCCAGCGTGCCTGGGTATTTTTAGTATGCTGTAGTATAAGAGGTAAATATTGAAAAAATAACAAAAATGTGATATTATATAATTCGACCTTCGGTGGAACACACCGGGGAGGAAGAGTACCTCTCGAGTATTGGAAAGGAAGGTGAGCGCCGTGAGGCGCCTCAAGATCGGTTTCCTCGTCGTGCTCGGTGCTGTCATGTTCGTGCTGGTGGATGTCGGCATCGCCGCCATCACCAGCCCGCAGCAGACGACGGCATCGTCGGTTGCCGTCACCACGTCTGGCGTGGCGACGATTGGCAGCAGTCCGGTCACTACGACCACGGCTGCGGCCTCGGCCAGCCCGACGTCTGCCGCAACGACCACCCAACCCAACCACGAGATCGCTGGAACGCCGTCGGCGGAGCCGACGAGCACCCCTCCGAGCGGCCTGCTGCCCCAGACGGCCTTCGGGTCGCTCACGGGCGAGAGGGACCAGGTGTTCAGCGGCCTGACCATCAAGAGGCTGCCGTCGAACTGGTTCACGACCAGCGCGTCGGGCAGTAGCCATGTCTACCTCGACGGTTCGACGTGCAACGGCGTGAACAGGAGTGACTGCGCATCCGTCACGTTCCTCAACCTGCGGTCTGGATCGAACCGGGTGAACTACATGCCCGACCCGATCCGCACCTGGGCCAGGAACACCTGCCCGTCGCGTGTCGACGCCGTGCAGGGTCCGGCCGCATTCAACGCGGGCGGTCAGCCGGCGAAGTACTACAAGCTGGCGTGCAAGGGCATCGACTACTACGCCTGGCTCGTGCCGGGCAAGGACGTCCTCGTCCTCGGGGTCAACGGCAAGTACAACGACCTCGAGGTTCCGATCGTCCAGGCGGTGATGACTGAGGTGCTGTGGAACTGAGGTTCAACAGCACCGAATCGTCCAATTCCCGACCCAACGTGTTCCCGAAGGAGCCCCGGTCCGCCATGTGCGGAGCCGGGGCTGCTTCTTTTATGATAAAATAAACACATATGTTCAACACGAATACCTATCGAGATAAAATGTCCAATGCACTCACTCACTTTGAGGATGAGCTTAAAAAAGTCCGCACCGGCCGCGCCCACCCGGGAATGCTAGAAGGCGTACGGGTTGAGGTTTACGGCACCCAAATGCCGCTT